>CANMZY010000029.1:0-16503 GCA_947502425.1 Verrucomicrobiales bacterium | reverse complement strand
CGATGGGCGGGCCGTCCGTGCGACAGTTCTCGCTCAGTCCGGGTATTCACGTCACGCCGCTGATTGATTACGGCAAGTTCGACCTCGACAGCGCGGGCGGGCGGCGGCGCAGTGTGTATCGTTTGATTTTCCGCACGCTGCCGGATCCGTTCATGGACGCGATGGACTGCGCGGACGCCTCGCAACTGACCGCGACGCGCAATGTCTCAGTCACTGCGCTGCAGGCGCTCGCGATGTTGAACAACCGCTTCATCGTGCGGCAGAGCGAACACTTCGCCGAACGCCTCGGGCCGCTCGGAAAAACTCCGGAGGAACAGATCGCGGCGGCCTATCAGCTCGCGCTCGGCCGCGCGCCGACGAAGGGCGAAACGGAGGCGCTGGCGGATTACGCGCAGCGACACGGGCTGGCCAACACCTGCCGGCTGATTTTCAATAGCAACGAATTCATCTTTGTGAACTGACGTGAAAAATTTCCTCCCATCTTCCCGCCGCGAATTCCTCTGGCGCTTCGGCGGCGGCCTGGGCGGCATCGCGATGGCGCAACTGCTCGGACGGCAGGAGTTGCTCGCGGACGTGCTGGCCAAAGGCCACCTGGAGTTGAACGGCGGGCTGCATCATCCGGCGAAGGCCAAACGCGTCATCCAGCTTTTCATGAACGGCGGCGCGAGCCAGATGGACACGTTTGACTACAAGCCGGAGCTGATCAAACGCCACGGCCAGAAGTTTGATCCCGGCGCCGGCGTCCACGTCGAGGCCGCGACGAGCGTGCCCGGCAACGTGATGAAAAGCCCGTTCGAGTTCAAGCAGCACGGGCAGTGCGGCCGCTGGGTCACCAGCGTGTTTCCGCATCTCGCCACCTGCGTGGATGACATGGCCTTCCTGATGGCGGTGGCCTCGAAGACCAACGTCCACGGCCCGGCCAGCTTCATGATGAACACCGGCTTTTTGCTGCCGGGCTTCCCGTGCCTGGGCGGGTGGATTTCCTACGCGCTCGGCAGCCTGCGGGACAACCTGCCGACCTTCGTCGTCCTGCCCGACCCGCGCGGGCTGCCCTACAATCAAAAGGGGAATTTCACCTCCGGCTTCCTGCCCGTGGCGCACCAGGGCACGATCATCCACGCCACCGCGCCGACGCCGATCGCGGATTTGTTTCCGCCGGCCGCGGCCAAGTTCATCACGAAGGAAAGCGAGCAGGAAGGCCTAGCGCTCTTGAACAAGCTGAACCGCGAACATCTCGCGCAACATCCCGGCGACTCGCGGCTGGACGGGCGCATCGCCTCCTACGAGCTGGCGGCAAAAATGCAGTTGAGCGCGCCGGAAGTTTTTTCGCTGACCGGCGAGAGCGATGCGACGCGCAAGCTCTACGGGATCGACGAGAAGGCCACGGAAGATTTCGGCCGGCGTTGCCTGATCGCGCGGCGGATGCTGGAACGCGGCGTGCGTTTCGTGCAGCTCTGGAGCGGCGCAGGCGGGCCGACGAACAACTGGGACAATCACGGGGACATTCCGAAGGAACTGCCCCCGATCGCGAACGCCACGGACAAGCCCATCGCCGCCCTGCTCAAGGACCTCAAGGCGCTCGGCATGTTGGAAGACACGCTCGTGGTCTGGAGCACGGAGTTCGGTCGGATGCCCTTCACCCAGGGCAATACCGGCCGCGATCACAACGGCGGCACCTCCGTGGCCTGGCTGGCCGGCGCTGGCATCAAGGGCGGCACCGCCTACGGCGAGAGCGATCCGTGGGCCTGGAAAGCGGCCAAGGGCAAAACCCAAAGCTACGATCTGCACGCCACGATTCTCCATTTGCTCGGCATCAACCACGAGAAGCTCACCTACCGGCACAACGGCAGCGACCGCCGGCTGACGGATGTGCATGGAGATGTCGTCCACGAAGTGCTGGCTTGAGGGCAGCGAAGTGTGGGTTGAAAACGTGTGCCCCCAAACTTTCTGGCTCCCTGACAGCGCGCGCGGAGCGGGGGTTCTCGTGCCGCTGGCCATACAGTGGCAGTTGCCAGGTCTCGACCGGCCGCATGGTCACCGGCAGCCCGGTCGCCTCGGTGTAGGCGCGTTCGTAGTTCTTAAACATCTCGGAGTGAGTGAGCGTCTCGAGCAATTGTCCGTTCGCATTCATTCTTCAGCCTTTCTCTTTTTTAGGTCACACGTCATTGTGTTCACGAGGACAAGTTAGGGGCGGGCCGGGACAAAAAGGAATTGGGGGCAGAGCTGGCAACTCGGTCGGTGCCCGTGACGACCAGGGGTAGGGAGAATTCCTAACGGCGGCCGGTGTTCCAGTTGGCCGCGCTTGACACCCAACCTCGCGGGACTAATCTCACCGCGTGTCCGCTGACGAACAAAAATCCTTCCACCCTTCCCTGTTCAAAATATGAAAACCATTTTCATCCCCCTGCTCGCGTTGTTCCTGCTCGCCCTGCCCCCCTCCGCCCGCGCGACCCTTTGCGGCCAATGCAACGGAAAAAACTTCATCACCTCCATCGGCCAATGCAAAGTCTGCGCCGACGGCATGACCACCAGCGGCGCGTTCAAGCTCTGCAAAAAATGCTCTACCAAACTCGCCCAGTGCGAGGCCTGCCAGCAGGATTTGAAACCCAAGACAGAGCCGCCGCCCGCCGGTGAAGCTCCTCCGGCGAAGCCCAAAGCCTATCCCGTCCACTGGGGCGCACCCCCGCGCATTCAGACCAAAGATCTCCGCGCCCTGCCCGGCGGTTACGGCATGGGCAGCGGCACGCTCGCCGGATGGATTCAGAAAAATCTCGATCAAGACGCCAAGGCGGCGCCCGGGCCGGAAAAGAAAAAGCCGACCAAGGCTGAGGAGATTAGACAAATCGAGAAGAAGATCGCCGAGATGGAGGAATTCGCGACGCGGGCGCGTTTCACCCCCGAGGGCATGAAGAAACATCAGGACGAACTCGCGGCGTTGCGGGCACGGTTGAAGGAACTCAAAGGCGAGACCAAGCCCAAGTAATCGCCTCCCGTTTTCACGCGACGCGACGCGGCAACCGGCGGGTCCGCGTGCCCTGCCATCGGAACCAGCGGGAAATAATTTCTTGGCGACCCTTCGGGAGAACATGCCAATGTCACCACATGGCTTTCAAACTCACGCGCGTGCCCTCGTTAAAAACGGTCGCGGATTTCCGGCAGCATCTCGCCGGCCTTCAACTTCACCTGCCCTGCGACGACGCCATTCTCTCCGGCCCGGCGTCGCCCCTCGCGCAACCGCTTTCCCACGTCACCATCAACGGCAAAACCATCGGCAACCGTTTCGCCATCCAGCCGATGGAAGGCTGGGACGGCACCACCACCGGCGGCGTGACGGAGGAAATCACCCGGCGCTGGCAGCGCTTCGGTGAGAGCGGTGCGAAGCTGATCTGCGGCGGCGAGGCGATGGCCGTGCGCCCCGACGGCCGCGCGAATCCGCATCAACTGATCATCAACTCCGAAAATCAGGCGGGCATATCCAGACTCCGCGATACGCTGGTGGCCGCGCATCGGGAGCGTTACGGTCAGACGGACAACCTCGTCATCGGTTATCAGCTCACCCACTCCGGTCGTTTTTGCCGGCCCAACGACAAGCAGCGCTGGGAGCCGCGCGTCGCCTGCCGGCATCCCCTGCTCGACAAAAAGTTCAACGTCACCAGCGACGAGCAGGTGCTGACGGACGGGGAAGTGGAGCGGATCATCGAGTCCTACGTGGCGGCGGCGCAGATCGCGCGGGACACAGGCGCGGATTTCGTGGACATCAAGCATTGCCACGGCTACCTGCTGCACGAGTTTCTCGGCGCGTTCACCCGGCCCGGCAAATACGGCGGCTCGTTTGAAAACCGCACGCGCATCCTGCGCGAGATTGTGGCGGGCATTCGCGCCAGCGGGAACCAGATCGAACTCGGGGTGCGTTTGAGCGCGTTTGATTTCGTGCCGTTCAAGCCTGATCCGGCCCGGTCGCAGCCGGGCAAGCTGGGGCCGGGCGTTCCCGAAGATTTTTCCCACTGCCTGCCGTATCGCTACGGGTTCGGCGTGAACCAGAACAATCCGTTGGAATACGATTTGACGGAGACGTTTCGTTTCGTGGATTTGTGCGCGGAACTTGGCGTGAAGCTTCTGAATCTCAGCGCCGGCTCGCCGTATTACAATCCCCACATCCAGCGTCCCGCCGCCTATCCGCCGTCCGACGGCTATCAACCGGCGCATGATCCACTGATCGACGTGGTCCGCCAGATCGAGGTCGTGCGGCAGGTGAAGGCGCACTTGGAGAAAATCCGAATAACGAATGTCGAATGTCGAAAGAATGATCGAGCGGGCAATGACTCGTCATTCGCCATTCATCATTCGTCATTGGCTGTGATCGGCACGGCCTACAGTTATTTGCAGGAATATTTACCGCACGTCGCGCAGGCCGTGGTGCGCGAGGGCTGGACCGACCTGGTGGGCCTGGGACGCATGACACTGAGTTACCCAAGGATGCTCGCGGATGCGGTGGCGCAGGGCGCGCTGACGACGAAGTTGATCTGCCGCACCTTCAGCGACTGCACGACCGCGCCGCGCAACGGCCTGATCAGCGGCTGCTATCCGCTCGACAAGTATTACACGGCCCGGCCGGAGTTTCAGAAGCTGAAGGAAATCAAGAAGGCGACCGGGGCGTGAGGGTCAAACTGCATTCCCCACCATGGCAGCCGACGGGAGGAGGCTCTGATAATTTCGGTTCCGGGGTCTGGGAATTTATTGAGACTCGCGCCATTGAGTGACAACCGAAGCTCAAGCCGGAAGGTCGCACCCTGGAGCGCGGAGCATTGCTCCGCGCTCCGTCACTGGATTGCACGAGCCTCAATAGAATAAGCCTCCTGACGTCGGCTGCCCCAGGGTGATGAGACTTTTCGCTTCCGTCGAGACCGGCAGATCAATCGCGGGCGATGCCGTCGGACAATTCATTCGTGTCGCCGGGCAGCCGGGGGAATTGCGCGGCGAGCACCGCGCCGACTTTCTCCACCCCGGCGAGCACCGCCTCGGTGAACTGTCCATTCCGCAAAAGCTTCTCCATCGCGGCGCTGACTTCGCGCCAGAAATCGTCCCCGCACTTTTCATGCACGCCGGTGTCACCCACAACGGCGAACTGCTGCGCGCGCGGCGCGAGGTAGATGAGCACGGCGTTGCGCTGCCGCGTCTTTTCCATGCCGAGCTTGGTGAAGCGGAGCCGGGCGCGGGCCAATGCGTCGGTGATCTGGTGGTGCGTGATGTAGATGCGGATTTCGCCGGAGGTCCTGCCTTCGGCGGCCGCGATGGCGGTGGTGATTTTCGCCTCGTCGAGTTGGTTGATGAATTCCCGGTGATTCATGGCCGTTACCAGCTCCCGCTTGCCCCCCCGCCGCCGGAGCTTCCGCCGCCGCCGGAAAATCCTCCCCCACCGCCGCCTCCGCTCCAGCCGCCTCCGCCGACAGACCATCCGCCCCAACTCGAACGTCCGCTACGTCCATAAACCGTGCCGCGGCGGCGAAAGTTGGAAAGAAGAATGATGATGAAGATCACAACGAACAGGAGGAAAGGAATCGTTTTCACGGGCACCGCATGGTTCTTGCCCCGATTGACCGTCGTGCCGGCGCCTTGGTATTCGCCGCGCGTGGCCTGAAGCATGGCCTTGACCCCGGCGGACAATCCGCCCTCGAAATCGCCGGCCTTGAAGCGCGGCTTGATTTCATTCTCGATGATTTGCTTCGCCGTCGCATCAGGCAGCGCACCTTCCAGTCCGTAGCCGGTTTCGATGCGCATCTTCCGGTCCTGCGTGAAGACAAACAGAATCGCGCCGTTGTCCTTGCCCTTCTGGCCGGGCTTCCACTCCTTGAAAATGCGGACGGTGTAATCCTCCATCGCCGAGTCGCTCTGCATTTTCGGAAAGACCGCGACGACGATCTGGCTGGAGGTGGCCTTCTCGAAATCCACCAGCTCGCGGTCCAAGCGTTCGGCCGTGGCCGGTCGCACGACCCCGGCGTAGTCGTTGAAATAGCGCGCCGGCTTGGGCGGCATCACCTCCGCCGCGCCGGCCAGCGAAAGGGTGAGCAGCCAGAGGACGGGCCAGTTTACTTTGAGCGCAGGCACGGCGGCTTAAGGTTTGGGCGGTTTGCCAAAGTCAAAGCTCACTTTCGGCGGCGTGTCCGTTCCTTCCTTGGCCCCAAAATACGGCTTGGGCGAGAAGCCAAACATGCCGGCCATCAGCACGCCGGGGAAACTTTTTACCTTCGTGTTGTAGCGCTGCACCGCCTCGTTGAAACGTCCGCGCTCGACGGCCACGCGGTTTTCCGTCCCCTCCAACTGCGCCTGCAAGGTGAGGAAGTTGTTGCCCGCCTTCAGCTCGGGATAGCGCTCGACCACCACGAGCAGCCGCGAGAGCGCGGAGCCGAGACGGTCCTGGGCCTTTTGAAATTCCGCGAGCTTCGCGGGATCGGTGGGCGCGGAATTGGGATCGAGCTTGATCTGGCCGACCGAGGCGCGGGCGTCGGTGATTTCGGTGAGGGTGGATTTTTCAAAGTTCGCCGCGCCGGAAACGGTGGCGACCAGGTTGGGCACGAGATCGGCGCGACGCTGATACTGGTTCTGCACCTGCGCCCAGTGCTGGTCCACCCCTTGCGAGGAACTGACCATGCCGTTGTAACTGAACCCGACGATGGCCGCGAGAATGAGCAACACGAGGAGGCCGACGCCGACGCAACCGATCATTATCTTTTTCATGGGGCGGACATTAACAGGAAGCCGCCGCCGTTAGAAAATAATTTCCAACGCGATTTGTAAGCAGAATCCACTTCCAACCTTGATTCACCGCGCGCGCTCTGCCATCACAACGCGCGATGCTCACGGACAATTCCACAACGCCGGCCGTCGGCGCTCGACTGACGGTGACGATCCATGACCTGGCCTTCGGCGGCGAGGGCGTGGCGCGGGCGGAGGAGTTTGTAGTCTTCGTGCCCTTCGTGCTGGTCGGGGAGACGGTGGAGGTGGAGCTGACGGAGGTGAAGAAGCGGTTCGGGCGCGCGAAGCTGCTGCGGGTGGTGACCGCCTCGCCGCACCGGGCCGTCCCGCAGTGCCGTTACTTCGGCGACTGCGGCGGCTGCCAGTACCAGCACATCGACTACACGACGCAACTGGAGATGAAGCGCAAGCAGATCGCGGATCTGTTCGAGCGCATCGGAAAGTTTTCCAGCGCAGTCGTGGCCCCGGTCATCCCCTGCCCGCAGCCCTACGGCTACCGCAACCGCATCATGATCCGCAGCCAGTGGAACAAGCTCCGGCAGGGGCTGGAGATCGGGTTCATTCGGCATGACAACCGCCTGGTGGTGGACATCGAGGAATGTAAAATCGCCGAGCCGGCGCTCAACGAACAGATCCTCAAGGTGCGCGCGCACCCGCCGCCCAAGGGCGGGATCAAGGTGGTCCTGCGCGCCCTGCCGGAGGACTGGGAGGTGCCGCCGGATTCGTTCTTCCAGAATAATTTTTTCCTGCTGCCGAAACTGGTGGAGACGGCGCGGGAGTGTCTGCGCGCGGGCGGGGCGCGGCATCTGGTGGACGTGTATTGCGGCGTGGGGTTTTTTGGAATCGCGCTCGGCGATCTGGTGGAGTCGTTCGTGGGCGTGGAACTGGACCAACTCGCGATCAAGGCGGCCCGGCGCAACGCCACGCGTCACGGCCGCACGAACGGGGAGTTCGTCATCGGGCGGGCCGAGGAGCTGCTGCCGCAGTTGCTCGAGAAATTTCCGGCGGCCTCGACGGCGGTGATCCTCGATCCGCCGCGCACCGGCTGCCCGCCCGAAAGCCTGGAACTGCTGCGGCAGACGCGCCCGGCGCAGATCATCTACGTGTCGTGCCATCCGGCCACGTTGGCGCGGGACTTGAACATCTTGTGCGCGGATGGTGTCTTTGAACTGCGCACGGTGACGCCGGTCGACATGTTTCCCCAGACGCAGCATGTCGAATGCGTGGCCGACGTGCGGCTGCGGTCGGGCGCGGAGCAAAGCAGCCTTGCCAATCCGGACGGCATGGTTTTAACTCACTCAAAATAAACAACGATGCAAACCGACTCCAAACGTAATTTTGTGCATACTTGGCTGCCCTGGGTGGTGGCGGCCGCGGCGCTGGTGCTTTACGGCGTGACGTTGAATCGCGTCATCTCGATCACTGGTCTGACCAGCGTGGCCCGGGCCACGGGCTGGGACTGGCACCCGGTTTACACGGAACCTCTCTACTATTTGCTGACCTGGCCGTTGCGCTGGCTGCCGGCCGGCTGGCAGTTGGTGGGCGCCAACCTGTTCGGGGCCGCGTGCGCTGCGGGGAGCCTGGCGCTGCTGGCGCGTTCCGTGGCGTTGCTGCCGCACGACCGCACGCGCGACCAGCGGCAGAAGGAGACGAGCGACCATTCCTTTCTGAAAATCCCGCTGGCGTGGCTGCCGCCGGTCTTCGCGGTGCTGGTCTGCGGCCTGCAGATCACGTTCTGGCAAAATGCGGTCATCACCACCGGCGAATCCCTCAACGTCCTGGTCTTCGCCTATTGCGTGCGCTGCCTGCTGGAGTATCGGGTGGACCAACAGGAATCCTGGGTGTGGCGGATGGCGCTGGTCTTTGGGCTGGGCATGGCCAACCACTGGACGATGGTGGCCTTCTTCCCGATGGCGCTGGTGGCGACGGTCTGGATCATGGGCCGGCGATTTCTCCAGGCGCGCTTTCTGTTACGGTTCGCCCTGTGCGGCCTGGCGGGGCTGTCGCTTTATCTCCTGCTGCCGCTGCTGCAAAGCCAGTCCGTGGTGGCCCAGAACAGTTTTTGGGTGTCGCTGAAGACGAACCTGGTCGAACAGAAAAACTACATTCGATTCTTTCCCAATTACGCCCTCCTGCTGCTGGCGGCCGCCTCCGTCCTGCCGGTTTTCGTCATGGGCATCCGCTGGGCTTCTTCCGTGGGCGACATCAGCGCGGCCGGCTTCCGGGCCGCCCAGGTCATGACCCATGTGATCCATGCGCTATTTCTGGCGGCGAGCGTTTATGTGGCGTTCGACATGCCCGTCAGCCCGCACAAACTGGGACGCACCCTGGGCGCGGAACTTCCGTTCCTGCCTCTCTATTACCTCAGCGCGCTCAGCGGCGGCTATTTCATCGGCTATTTCCTCCTCATCTTCGGCCAAGGGAAGTCCCGAAGCTGGCGGCGTGATTCCCCGCTGCAGCCCGCCATCAACTTGGCCATCACCGTGCTGGCCTGCGCGCTCCTGGCCGTGGCGCCGACTCTTTTGGTGTACCAAAATCTGTCCACGATTCGCGCCGTCAACTCGCCGGAACTGGATCGTTACGCCCGGCACCTCGCCGCCTCGCTCCCAGCCAAGAGAGCGGTGGTGTTGAGCGATGATCCCATCCGCCTGCACGCGCTCCGGGCCTTGCTCGGCGGATCCGCCGCGCAGAACTTCGTCCTGCTCGACACCGGATCCCTCAAAGACGCGGCCTACCATCGCCACCTGAAATTGAAATACCCGGAACGTCTGCCGCAGGTCAACCCGGCGGGGTTGTCAGACTCCGAACTGATCCCGTTCCTGACCGCCATGAGCGAAAAAGTCGAGGTATACTACCTGCATCCGAGCTTCGGTTATTACTTCGAGAGCTTTTCCGCCCAACCGCTCGGGCTGGTTTACCTGTTGAAGCCGTATCCGGCCAACAGCGTGGAAGCACCCCTGCCCTCCGCCCGCGACCTCGCGGAGAACGACGCCCGCTGGAAAACACTCGAGGCCGGACTGCTGGCCCCGCTCAAACACCGCGTCAAATCGCTCACCTTGCAGGAGCGGTTGGACAATCCCACGCTCTTCTGGATGAGCCGCTATCTTTCCCGCTCCCTCAACCAGTGGGGCGCGGAACTGCAGCGGGCCGGCCTGTTCGATCCGGCGGACCATTATTTCCGCGAAGCCCTGGCCGTGAACCCCGAAAATCCCGCGGCCTTCATCAACCACGAGTTCAACCGCCACTGGGTCAAAAACCACAAACTCCTCGACCGGTTCAGCGACGAGGCCATGAGCAGGATAATGCCCTACGGCGGCAATTGGGATTACGTCTCCTTGATCAACGGCCCGATCGCCGAGCCGGTTTTTCTGACCGATTACGCCCAGGCCTGCGCCCGGGGCGGAACCCTCCGCCAGGCCGCGCAGGCGCTGATCCGCGCCCAAGTCTTCCTCCCCGAAGACTTCACCCTCAAGCTGGCCCTGGCCAACATCTACACCCAGAACCGCTGGCCGGACCGTGCCCTAGCGTTGCTCGCGGAACTCCGCGCGAAGCAACCCGTCACCGGCCTGGATACCGGCAGCCAGACCGAGCTCATCCTCGCCGAAGCCCGCGCCCATTTCGTGCAAGGCAACCGCACCGGGGCCGAAACCATGGTGCTCGCCGCCCAGGATAAATTTCCCCAGCAGGAAGGCCCCTTCACCGTGCAGAACCAGTTTCACCTCTTCAAGGCCGATGAACTTCGCGCCGCCGGCAAAACGGCGGAATCACGCGCCGAGATCACCAACGTCATCCGAACCTTGGAAAAACAGCTCACAGTGCAGCCCACCAACCTCAGCGCCCTCATCAACCACGGCGGCTTCTCCCTCACCGTAGAAAACTACGCCGGCGCCCTGCCCGCCCTGAACCGCGCGCTGGAACTCGATCCGGCCAACCCCGCCGGCCTCGCCGACCGCGCCCTGGCCTATCTCCAGTTGAAACGCTACGACGAGGCCCGGCGCGATTACCGACTGCTCGCCGACCGCAACTCCAAAATGTACCGCGCCTACTACGGCCTCGGCGAAATCGCCTGGCAGAAAAAGGAGCGGAGCGACGCCATCAACTATTACAAACTCTATCTCAAGCACGCCCCCGAAGGCTCCCCCGAGGCCCTGGTGATTCGCGAGCGCCTGGCCAAGCTCAAAAAGAACACGGCCTTCTAGCCCACTCCCGGCGTGCGCGTCACTCACGTCATCACCCGTCTGATCGTCGGCGGTGCGCAGGAAAACACCGTCGCCTCCGTCCTCGGATTGCAGGAAAAGCCCGGCCTCGAAGTCGATCTCATCTCCGGTCCAGCCACCGGCGCGGAAGGTTCGCTCGAAAATTGTTTCTCGGAAAATCCCGGTCTGCTCACCGTGCTGCCCGAACTCGTCCGCCCCGTTCATCCCTGGCAGGACGCACGCGCGCTGCGGAAGCTCACCGAAATTTTCCGCCGCACCCGGCCGGACATCGTTCACACCCACAGCGGCAAAGCCGGCATCCTCGGACGCCTCGCCGCCGCGCGCGCCGGCGTGCCGGTCATCATCCACACCATTCACGGGCCGTCCTTCGGCGATTTTCAGGGCGCGCTGCCGAACTTATTATTTCGTGCCGCCGAACAATTTACCGCCCGTCACACCACCCATTTCGTCAGCGTCGCCCACGCGATGACCGAACAGTATCTCGCCGCCGGGATCGGACGGCGCGAACAATACACCCGCGTCTTCAGCGGCTTTCCCCTTGCGCCGTTTCTCGCGACCGCCAACGATCCCGCTCTGCGAAAAAGTCTCGGCCTGCACCCGGACGATTTCGTCGTCGGCAAGATCGCGCGGCTCTTTGCGTTGAAAGGCCACGACGATCTCTTCGCCGCCGCTCCCGAACTGGTGCGCCGTTGTCCGCATCTGAAATTCCTGCTCGTCGGCGACGGCCCTTGGCGCGAACGCTTCGAGACCACGGTGCGCGCGATTGGTCTGGAAAAACATTTCATTTTCACCGGCCTGGTTCCGCCCGCCGAAGTCCCGCGCTACGTCGGCCTCATGGACGCGCTCGTTCACCTCTCGCGCCGCGAAGGACTGCCCCGCGCCCTGCCGCAAGCGCTCGCCGCCGCCCGGCCCGTCCTCGCCTATGACTGCGACGGCGCGCGCGAAGTGTGTCTGGACAACGAAACCGGCCTGCTCATTCCACCCGGCGACCGGCGGCAGTTCACCGAAAAATTACTACTGCTGGCCAGCGACGCCCCGTTGCGCGAACGCCTCGGCCGGCGCGGCCGGGAAATCATCCGCGGAAATTTCGGCGTCGAGAAAATGGTGGACGACCTGCACGCGCTCTACCTTAAACTCGCCGCCCCGTGACCTTTCCCCTCAACGTCTGCCTCGCCGCCTTCGCCGCCGCGCTGGCCGGCTCCTGCCTCAGCCTGCCGCTCTGGCGCGCGTGGTGCCTGCGACGCGGCTGGGTGGACGATCCCGGCCACCGCAAAATCCACGACCAGCCCGTCCCGCTGGCGGGCGGACTCGCCGTGCTGACGGGCCTGCTCCTGCCCCTGCTCGCCGCGCTCGCCGCCATTCACTGGCATTGGCTCGAGGACGGCGCGCTGGAGAAATTCCAGTACGGCTTTGGCCGGCGATCCGGACAGTTGACCGCCATCCTGCTCGGCGCGGTCGGCATGTGGCTCCTCGGCTGGCTCGATGACCGGCAGGAACTCCGGCCGCTCCCCAAATTCGCGGGGCAACTTTTCATGGCCGCACTGGTCGCGTCCTCCGGCGTGCGCATCACCCTGTTCGTCCCCAGCCTGATGTTCAGTTACGCCATCACCATCCTCTGGATTCTGACCGTGACGAACGCCTTCAATTTCATGGACAACATGAACGGTCTTTGCGCGGGCCTAGCCGTCATCGGTGCCGGCGGGTTCGGCCTGGTCGCCTTGCGGCACGGGCAATATCTGGTGGCCGGCATGGCGTTTCTCATCGCCGGGGCCGCGCTGGGTTTTCTGCCGCACAATTTCCCGCGCGCCACCGCCTTCCTCGGCGATGCCGGCAGCCATCTGCTCGGCTACCTTCTGGCCGTACTCGCCATCCTGCCTCACTTCCACTCGCCGAAACATCCACAACCGCTCGCCGTGCTGACGCCGCTGCTCCTGCTGGCCGCGCCGCTCGCCGACCTTGTCTGGGTGGTCATCCTCCGCTGGCGACTAGGGAAACCGTTTTACCTCGGTGACAACAATCACCTCTCGCACCGCCTGACGCGGCGCGGCTTTTCCCGCGTCAACGCCGTGCTGCTCATCTGGCTAATCGCCGCCGCCCTCGGCGCGCTGGCATTTTTGTTGTGAGCCAAACTTCCTTGAACGCGCGCAGCCAACTCCACCGAAGAACGCTGCCACCCACCTGCTTTGGCCCGCCGGACACGCTAAAGCGTGAACTCCAACAAGGTGCCAGGGCGTCTTCGTTGGAGTTCAACCTTTAGGTTGTTCCGTTCCGCGCTCAGGAGAATCGATTGTCAGGGCGAATGGGATTGCCCGGCCATTTTATCTGGACTCATCCCCCAACTCTTCTCATCCCCGTCCGCCCCTAATCCCCGGGAAATCTTCCTTTGAAAAATCTCGAGCACCGCCGCGCAGCCCAAGCTTGCGACCGCCTGCCCCGTCGGACAAACTCCGCGCCCATGAGCAAACGCTTTTACCTGACCACCGCGATCGACTACGTGAACGGCCAACCGCATCTCGGCCACGCCTACGAAAAGATCATCACGGACGTCATCGCCCGCGCCCGCCGCGCGCTCGGCGAGGAGGTTTTTTTCCTGACCGGCCTCGACGAGCATGGCCAGAAAGTCCAGCAGGCCGCCCACGCCGAGGGCAAAACCCCGCAGGCCTACTGCGATGAACTGGCCGTCAGTTGGAAGTCTTTCGCCGCGAAATTGAGCCTGACCAACGACGATTTCGTCCGCACCACCGAACCGCGCCACCAGGAAGTCGTGCAGGCGATTCTCACCAAGCTCCACGCCTCCGGACATTTTTACAAAACGGAATACAAAGGTTTTTACTCGACGAAGGAAGAGACGTTTCTCACTGACAAAGACCGCCGTCCCGACGGGACGTTCGACCCGTCGTTCGGCGAGGTCATCGAACTAATCGAGGAAAACTTCAACTTCAGGCTCAATGCACATCAGGCGTGGCTGATTGATTACATCGAGAGCAACCCCGGCTTCATCTCGCCCGCGCATCGCCGCAACGAAATTCTCGGCTTCCTGAAAAACAACACCCTCGAAGACCTCTGCATCACCCGGCCCGCGTCGCGCCTGAACTGGGGCATTCCCCTGCCTTTCGATCCGAACTTCGTCACCTACGTCTGGTTCGACGCGCTCGTGAACTACATCAGCATCCCCGCCGCCCACGGCGATCCGGTTGTTCTCGCCGCGCTCGGTCTGCCAAATTCCGCCCTCCGCCCTCCGCCCTCCGCCCTTTCCCTCTGGCCCGCCGATCTCCAAGTCATCGGCAAGGACATTTCGAAATTTCACGCCGTCTATTGGCCGATCATGCTCAAGGCGATGGGCCTGCCGCTGCCGAAACAACTGCTCGTCCACGGTTGGTGGCAGAAGGACGGCGCGAAGATCAGCAAGAGCACCGGCAACGTCGTCGATCCCCTCGCGGTCATTGATGAATGGGGCCTCGATGCGTTTCGCTTTTACGTCGTGCGCGAACTCGACATCGGCCCGGACGGCAACTGGACCGACGCCGGCTTCCAATCGCGCTACCAGGCCGAACTCGCCAACGGCCTCGGCAACCTCATCAACCGCTCGCTCTCGATGCTCAAGCGCTATCGCAATGGCGTCGTGCCGCTGCGTTCGGACGAACTCGCCGCAGACGCGCAAAAGTTTTCCCAAGCGGCGGTGGAATGTTTGCAGAACTGCCAGTTGCAGACCGCGCTCGAAGAAATCTGGAAGCTCGTCAACCGCGCGAACCAATACGTCGATCAAACTGCGCCGTTCAAGCTGGCGAAAGACCCGACCCAAACCGCCCGCCTCGACGAAGTACTCTACAACCTCGCGGAAGTTTGCCGGGTGCTGGCCGTGCTTCTCGCGCCGTTCCTCCCGGAAACTTCGGAAAAGATTTACGCACAGCTCGGCCTGGGTGCGCTGTCCGGCAAATTTGAGGCCTCGGCCTGGGGTGGATTAAAAACCGGCCACACCATCGGCGAGCCGGCGCCTTTGTTTCCACGGAAAGACCAGCCCAAGTGATTGGAATCCGAGCAAGAAAAAACCGCCGCGGTGGTGCAGCGGCGGTTTCGTGATTTAATCCCGAAATTAGTACGCGGCCTGCGCACCCTTGATGGAGCGCTTCTTCATCCACGGCATGAGGCCGCGCAGACGTTCGCCGGTCTTTTCGATGCCGTGCTGCTCGCCCTTTTTCAGCAGCGCGTTGTATTTCTTGTAGCCGGTCTCGTATTCCTTGACCCAGCCCTTGGCAAACTTGCCGGTCTGAATGTCCTTCAACGCCGCCTTCATCCGCTTCTTCACGCTCGCGTCGATGATCTTCGGGCCGACGCTCACGTCGCCCCACTTGGCGGTTTCGGAAATCGAGAAGCGCATCCCGCTGATGCCCGCTTCATTCATCAGATCGACAATCAGCTTCAACTCGTGGAGACATTCGAAGTAGGCCATCTCCGGCTGATAACCGGCCTCGACCAGCACCTCGTAACCGGCCTGCACCAGCGCGCTCGCGCCGCCGCAGAGCACGGTCTGTTCACCAAACAAATCCGTCTCGGTCTCTTCCTTGAAGGTCGTTTCGAGCACCCCAGCGCGCGCGCCGCCGATGCCCTTGGCCCAGGCCAGCGCGACTTTCTTGGCCTGCTTGCTGGGATTCTGAAATACGGCGATGAGCGCCGGAACGCCTTTGCCTTCGGTGTATTGGCGGCGGACGATGTGACCGGGGCCTTTTGGCGCGACCAGAATCACATCGACGTTTTTCGGCGGCACGATGGTTTTGAAATGGATCGAGAAGCCGTGCGAAAAGAGCAGCGTCTTGCCCTTGGTCAGGTTCGGCTCGATGTCCTTCTTGTAGGCCGCCGCCTGCTTGGTGTCCGGCAGGGCGACAAAAATCACGTCGGCGCGCTTCACGGCCTCGGCGGTGGTGAAGACTTCAAAGCCTTTTTCCTGCGCGACCGGGATCGACTTGCTGCCCTCATACAGGCCGATGATGACGTGGAGTCCGCTGTCCTTGAGGTTGAGCGCGTGGGCGTGGCCCTGCGAGCCGAAGCCGAGGACGGCGAGGGTTTTGTTTTTCAACACGCCGAGATCGGCGTCTTTGTCAGTGTAAACTTTGGCGGGCATGGTTTTGTGTTCGGGTTGAGGTTGGGGAAATTATTGGCGGGCCATGGCGACCTTGCCGGTGCGGGTCAGCTCCAGCACGCCGAAGGTCTTCATGAGGTTGAGAAATTTCTCGATCTTGCTTTCGTTGCCGGTGATCTCGACGGTCAGGGTCTGGGGCTGCACGTCCACGATTTTGGCGCGGAAGATATCGGTGATCTGCATCACTTCGGCGCGGGTTTCGGAATCGACGGAGACTTTCACCAGCACCAGTTCGCGGTCCACGCAGTCGGCCTCGTGGAAATCCTGCACCGAGAGCACTTCCACCAGCTTGTTGAGCTGCTTGACGATTTGTTCGAGGGTCGAGTCGTCGCCGTGGGTGACGATGGTCATGCGGGAGGTGTTCGCGTCCTGGGTGGGGGCGACGTTGAGTGTGTC
>CANMZY010000028.1:0-16645 GCA_947502425.1 Verrucomicrobiales bacterium | reverse complement strand
GAAGATGAATGGCGTTTCATAACAAGTGGATTGACGGGAGCAACTTGGAAATTTGCGGGGCGGCGGGCAAGAAGAATTATCGCCGGGCCGCTCGCGCGCATTCAAACTGGATTCACCATCCCCCGCTCCCTATAGTCGGCCCGCCGATGAAAAAGATTTTCCGCGCGCTGACCTTCTTCCGCCCCGATGCCCCGCGCATCTCGGGCGTATTCGCGCTCATGCTTGTGACCGTCGGCCTGAATCTCCTCAAGCCCTGGCCGCTCGCGCTCATCATCGATTCCGTGCTCGGCACGAATCTGCTCCCGGACTGGTTCGGTTCCCTCGCTCGCGAAGGCACGGACCAAGCCGCGCTCATCCTGCTGCTGGCCGGCGCCATCTTCGTGCTGCACGCGGGACAGGGCGTGATCTCGGCCGCGCAAAATTTTCTCGCCATCTCCGTCGGCCTGCGCGGGCTGCGGCGCGTGCGGAACGAAGTCTTCGCCTGCCTGCAACGGCTCTCGCTGCGCTTTCATCACGGCAGCAAGAGCGGCGACCTGATCTACCGCGCGGCCTGGGACACCTACTCGTTTCAAAACTTGTTCCAGCAGGGCCTCGTCACCTTCGTCACCGCGCTGTGCTCGCTAGTGCTGATGGTCGTCGTGATGCTACGGTTGAATGTCCCGCTCACTCTCGTCGCCGTCGCCACGGTCCCGCTGCTCCTGGCGGTCATCCGTTTCTTCGGCCGGAAAATGACCGAGCGCGGCACAGCGGCGCAGCAGGCGGACAGCGCCGTCACCACGCTCGTCCAGCAGAACATCGCCGCGCTGCCGCTCGTCCAGAGCTATACGCGTGAAAGCCTCGAGGAGAAACAATTCAACACCCAGACCGCCGTCGCCCAGGACCAGCGCCTCGCGCAGCACGGCTGGGAGCTGCTCTACTGGCTGGCCATCACCTCGGTCTTCGGCCTCGGCACGGCGGCCATCGTCTGGCTGGGCGCGAGCGAAGTCCTCGCCGGACGGCTGACCATCGGCACGCTCTGGATTTTCCTCAGCTATCTCGCGCAGCTTTACGAACCGCTGAACCAGCTCTCCCACGTCGGTGCGACCGTCGCCACCGCCAGCGCCGGCACCAGCCGCGTCCTCGAACTGCTCGACACGAAGGAGGAGGTCAAGGATGCGCCGGAGGCGAGGAGCGTGGTGCGCGGAACGTGGAACGTGGAATCGGATCACGCCCCACGCCCCACGCCCTACGATCCCCTCCTCGCCCGTGGTGAAATCACTTTTGAAAACGTCTCCTTCAGCTACCAGCCCGACCAACCCGTGCTCCACGGGCTCAGCTTCACGCTCCGCCCCGGCGAATCCTGCGCCATCATCGGCCCCAGCGGCGCCGGCAAAAGCACGTTGATGAACCTGCTCCCGCGCTTCTATGATCCCGTGCGCGGCGCTGTGAAACTGGACGGCGCGGACTTGCGCGGCTTGAAGCTGCACGATCTTCGTTCGCAGATCGCCGTCGTGCTGCAGGAACCGATCCTCCTGCCCATGACGCTCGCGGAAAACATCGCTTACGGAAAACCCGGCGCGAGCCTGGCGGAAATTGAAGCCGCCGCCCGCGCCGCCAACGCGCACGGCTTCATCGAAAAACTGCCGGACAAATACCGCACCGTGGTCGGCGAAGGCGCGGCGCGGTTGAGCGTCGGCGAGCGGCAGCGCATCAACATCGCGCGGGCGTTTCTCAAGGATGCGCCGGTCCTGCTCCTCGACGAGCCGACTAGCGCGCTCGACGCCGAGAGCGAGGCGCAGGTCGTCGCCAGCCTCTTCGACCTGATGAAAGGCCGCACTACGCTGATGGTCGCGCACCGGCTCACGACCATCCGGCGCGTGGATAAAATTCTGGTCCTCGAAGCCGGCCGGCTCACCGGGTGCGGCCGCCCCGCCGAACTGGCGCAACAGCCCGGCTACTACGCGCGAGTCACCGGCGGCCAGGCGGCGCTGGATTAAGCCCGACCCGCCAATTCCTCAGGTTCAGCTTGCCCCTCGTCCGGTCGATGTTAATTTCAATCCAGTCAAACCATGACCGTCAAAAAGTTTTCCCTCCTCTTCATTCTTCTGCTGCTCGCGCTGCCCGCCCCGGCCACGCAGTTCTAGTCTGCTGTCCTTGAAGGATCTGCCATTATTTCTTCGAGTTTAGCGGGTGCGCGGGTGATTTTTTCCAGGATGGCGGCACCTTCAGCTCGCCAGACGTAGCGCGGCGGTTGGCGGTTGCGTTCGGCCAGCCAGGCTTTAATCGTCGGCACCAATTTCTGAACACTTTGGAAACTGCTCTCGCGGATCACCTCCTAGGTAAGATTACGAAAAAAAATGTTCGACTAAATTGAGCCATGACTGCTCGTGGTCGTGAAGTGCTGGTCGATTCGTGGTGGGCGGGCTAGTCAGGCTTTGACCGCCGGATGTTTGTGCGTGGCGTAGTTGTCCGCGATCAGGTGCAGGGCCGGTTCCGGCGGCGTTTCGGCTTCGATCTGCCGGAGAAATCGCAGCTATTCCACATGGGTGAGACGGGTTTCGGTGTGGGCAATGACCCGGCCATCCAAAGTGTTCAAAGCGGCAAACAGCGTCGTGGTGCCGTGCCGCACATAGTCATGGGTGCGGGTGCGGATGTGACCCAACCCCAAGGGCAGACCGGGTTGGGTGCGCTCCAGGGCCTGACGCTGGCTTTTCTCAGCACAGCACAGCACCAACGCCCGCTGGGGCCGTTGCAAATAAGGCCCGATGACATCCCAGAACTTCGCCTCAAACTGCGGATGCTTGGAAAGCTTGAAGGTGCGCACCCGGTCCGGTTTCCAATCGTTGACCTGCCAGAGTTGCTGCACCCGGCCAGATGCTCCCGGATGAACCGCCGCCGCCAAACGCCCACAGTGTGAGCGATGGTTTCCAGTTAGGTGGCCATATCCCGGTTCTCCCATTGTTGGGCCACCAGCAAAACGATGCGGGTACGCAAAACCATCTGCTGGGTGGAACGACAATCTTCTGGCAAAGCGTGGTCGGGGGAAAAATATCAGGTCTCCAGTCGGCTCCAGTTCACCAACACCGCGTGTCGGTGCTACCGTAATCCGAAGCCGACTTTTTAACCGCTAATCTTTGAAAATATTGATTTTGCGGATGGGGATGTGTGATTGACTCCTGCCTTTTACAGCCAGGGACAAGCTAAAGCTTGAATTCAAACGAGATGGCCCGCGCGCGGTGTTGGAGTTCAAACTTTAGCTTGTCCGATCGTTTCTCCCCGGCTCACGGATGACTTTTTCCATCAGCGTCGATCAGCGGTTCAACGCCTGCTTCCGGTTGAACGCCACCAGGTCCGCGTATTTCACGCCGCTGCCGCCAAAAATATCCAGCGCCGAGCCGATGGTCAGGTCGATCTTGCCCTGCCCCACCCGTGTCACTTCCTCCAGGTCGATGATCGACCGGGCGCCGCCTGCATAGGTGGTCGGGATGGGCGACCATTGCCGGAGCTTGTCCACCAGTTCGAGGTCGACGCCGCCGCACAGCCCCTCGACATCGGCGGCGTGAATGAGAAATTCATCGCACAGCATCGCGAGCCGTTGCAGCCCCTGCGGGTTGATCGTGAACTCGGTGAACTTCTGCCAGCGGTCCGTGACCACGATGTAATCCTCCCCGCGCCGACGGCAGCTCAGGTCCAGCACCAACCGCTCCCGTCCGATGGCCGCGATGAGCGCGCGCACGCGGTCGAAATCAAGCTGCCCGTCGCGGAAGACCCAGGAGGTGACGATGACGTGCGAAGCCCCGGCGTCGAGCCAGGCGGGGGCGTTGTCGAGGTTCACCCCGCCGCCCAGATGCAGTCCGCCGGGAAACGCGGCCAGCGCCGCGCGCGCGGCGGCCTCGTTGCCGGAGCCGAGCTGGATGACATGCCCGCCCTTCAGTCCGTCGCGGCGATACATTTCCGCAAACCACTCCGCCGACTTTTCGGAAACAAAGTTCGTGCGCAGGCCCGCGCCATCATCGCGCAGCGAACCGCCGACGATCTGCTTCACCTTGCCTTCATGAAGATCAATGCAGGGACGGAACATGGTTGTTCAAGGGTCACAATGACCGGTTCACCGCCAGCAGCCGGAAGCCACCTAACTCACCGGAGTCTCCGGAGCCTCCGGCACCTCGCCGGCTTCTTCGCTAATCACGGGTGCGATGGCTTGCAGACGGTCTTTCTCGTCGAGATTGATGAGCTTCACACCTTGTGTGTTGCGGCCCGCTTCGCGGATGTCCTTGACGGCGGTGCGCACCATCTGTCCGCCGACGGTGATGAGCATGATCTCGTCCTGATCCTTCACCGTGAGCGCGCCGACAACTTCGCCGGTCTTGTCGGTGGTCTTCATGGTGATGATGCCTTTGCCGCCGCGCGACTGGGTGCGGTATTCGCCGAAGTCGGTGCGCTTGCCAATGCCGTTGGAGCCGGCCACGAGCAGCGTCGCATCCGGAACGACGACCGCTAGGGCGACGACGGCGTCGGTCTTTTCCACGGTGATGCCGCGGACTCCGCCGGCCGGCCGGCCCATGGAACGCACGTCCTCTTCCGAGAAGCGGATGCTCTGGCCTTCCTTGGTGATGAGCACGACTTCGTTGTGGCCGCTGGTGAGTTTCACGTCGATGAGGGTGTCGCCCGGCTCGATGCCGATGGCGATGATGCCGCCCTTGCGCATGTTAGAAAATTCATCGAGCGCGGTCTTCTTGACCGTGCCGAGCCGGGTGGCGAAGAAAATCTGGTCCGGCTGCTGCCAGGTAATGTCCTCGTTGTTCCCGCCGGACTTGGAGATGACACGGATGAGCGCGGCGATCTTCTCGCCGGTTTTCAATTCGAGCAGGTTCGCGATGCTGCGGCCCTTGGAGGCGCGGCCCGCGTCGGGGATTTCATGCACACGCTCGACATAGACGCGCCCGGTGTTCGTGAAGAACATCAGGTAGTCGTGCGTGCTGGCGGTGAAGAGGTGCTCGATGAAGTCGTCGGTCTCGTCTTCGGTGGCGGCCTCCTTGGTGGTCATGCCGATGACGCCCTTGCCGCCACGGCGCTGGGCGCGGTAGGAGCTGACGTTGGTGCGCTTGATGAGGCCGCTGTGGGTGATGGTGATGATGACGCCTTCATTGGCGATCAGGTCTTCGATGGCAATTTCGCCCTCATCCGGCACCAGTTCGGTCAGGCGCGGCGAGGCGTGCTTGTCGCGGATGATCTTCAGCTCGGCCTTGATGATGGTGAGGACGCGCGACTCCTTCGCCAGAATGTCGAGGAGGTCCTTGATCTTCTCGATCAACTGGCCGTATTCGGCGCGCACCTTGTCGATCTCCAGACCGGTCAACTGATAGAGGCGAAGGTCGAGAATGGCGTTGGCCTGGGCTTCGCTGAACGAGTAGCGGCCGCTGGTCAGGCGCGATTCGCTGCGGATGAGGATGCCAATTTTTTCGACCTGGGCGCGGGAGAAATCAAAGGCGAGCAGCTTGATCTTCGCCTCTTCGCGGTTGGAGGAACTGCGGATGATGCGGATGAACTCGTCGAGGTTCGAGAGCGCGATGATGTAGCCTTCGAGCAACTCGGCGCGCTCCTCGGCCTTGCGCAGTTCGAAGCGCGTGCGGCGCATGACCACCTCGCGGCGATGCTCGATGTAGCAGTTGATGAGTTCCTTGAGATTGAGCGTCTTGGGGCGGCCGTGGTCGATGGCCAGGGCGTTGACGCTGAAACTCGCCTCCAGTTGCGTGAACTTGTAGAGGTTGTTGATGACCACCTTGGGGATGGCGTCGCGCTTGAGTTCGATGACGACGCGCGTGTTCTCGTCGGACTCGTCGCGGATGGCAGTGATGTCGCTGATGGTCTTTTCGTTGACGAGTTCGGCGATGCGCTCGACCAGCGTGGCGCGGTTTACGTTGTAGGGAATCTCGGTAATGACGATCTGCTCGCGCCCGCCTTTGATCTGTTCCAGGCCGACCTTGCCGCGCACCTTGATGCTGCCGCGGCCGGTGGTGAAATATTGTTTGATCGGATCGACACCACAGACCATGCAGCCGGTGGGAAAGTCCGGGCCTTTGATGAACTTCATCAACTGCGGGATGGTGATTTCCGGGTCGTCGATCTGCGCGCAAATGCCATCGATGACTTCGCCGAGATTATGCGGGGCCATGTTCGTGGCCATGCCGACGGCGATGCCGGTGCCGCCGTTGATCAGCAGGTTCGGAAACGCCGCAGGAAAAACTTTCGGCTCGGTGCGGGTCTCGTCGTAGTTCGGGACGAAATCGACCGTGTCCTTGTCCATGTCCTCCATGAGCGCCGCGCCAAGATGCGTCATGCGCGCCTCGGTGTAACGCATGGCGGCGGGCGGATCGCCTTCGACGGAGCCGAAGTTCCCCTGCCCGTCCACCAACCGCTCGCGCATCGCCCACGGCTGCGCCATGTGGACCAACGTCGGATAGATCACCGCTTCGCCGTGCGGATGGTAGTTGCCGCTGGTGTCGCCGCAAATCTTGGCGCACTTACGATGCTGACGGTTCGGGAAGAGCGAGAGATCGTGCATCGCGAAGAGGATGCGGCGCTGCGAGGGCTTGAGGCCGTCGCGCACGTCGGGCAGGGCGCGCGAAATGATGACCGACATGGAGTAGTCGAGGAAGGAGTTCTTGATCTCCTCGGCGACGTTGATCTTGGCGACCTTCTCGTTGGCGGCAAAGAGCGGCGTGTTGGTGACGGGCAGGCTTTCTTTGGACTCGTTCGGGGCTTGGGGGTCTTTCGGATCGGACATAAAATTTTCTCTGAGGGAGTTTTGAAATTCAACGCACGACCACCGACAGGTGGGCGCGCAGGCTCATGGCTCAAATATCCAGATTGCGGACGTTGAGCGCGTTGTCTTCGATGAACTGGCGGCGCGGCTCAACTTCGTCGCCCATCAGCTTGCTGAACATGTCCTCCGCCTCCACCGCGTCGGTCAGTTCGATGCGGAGCAGCTTGCGCCGGGCCGGGTCCATCGTGGTCTCGAACAACTGGGACGGGTTCATTTCACCCAGACCTTTGAAGCGTTTGATCTGCAATCCGCGCCGGCCAACTTCTTTGACGCCGGCCAGAATTTCGGGAATGGAGAAGAGCGGCTTGACCTCAGCCTTCTCGCCTTCGCCCTCGATCAACTCGAAGAGCGGCTTGTCCTGCCCGGAATAGTGGTCCACTTTCAGCCCCTTTTTATCGAGCTGGTTGAGCAGTTCGAGAATCGCCTTGCTCTCGTGCAGTTCGATGTGCCGCGCGCGGCGCGACGGGCCGGTCTTCTTCTCCCTCTCCACGATGAGCCCGGACTCGGTCTCCTCCTTGCCGAACAATTTTAAGTCAGGATTGGCCGAGCCAAATTTCTCCAACTCCTCCTCGGTGTGGAAGTATTGCACCGACTCGTCGTTGCCTTCGCGAATCTTGACCAGGTGGCGCGGCAGTTCGTGCGTTTCCCCGTGGCGCTTCTCGACGTATTCGCCGAAATCGCCGCCGTGGCGGCGCAGGGCGTTGGCGTATTTGTCGAGCGATTCCAGCAGTTCCAGAATTTCCGCGAGCTGCTTGGCGGAAAACTCCTTGTCGTCCGCGAGATTGTGCAACCGCACTTCCTCGGTGCCGATCTGGATCAAAATCCGGTTCAACTGCGCGTCGTCATCCACGTATTCGACGCGCTTCTTGCGGCTGATCTGGTAGAGCGGCGGTTGGGCGATATAGACGAAGCCCTGCTTGATGAGCTGCGGCATCTGCCGGTAAAAAAAAGTCAGCAACAGCGTGCGGATGTGCGAGCCGTCCACGTCGGCGTCGGTCATGATGATGACCTTGTGGTAGCGAAGCTTCTCGATATTGAACGCGCCTTCACCCTCGCCGTCACCGATGCCGGTGCCGATCGCGGTGATCATCGTTCGAATTTCGGTGTTCTGAAGAACCTTGTCCAGGCGCGCCTTCTCGACGTTGATGAGCTTACCGCGAATTGGAAGGATCGCCTGAAATTTCCGGTCGCGCCCCTGCTTGGCCGAGCCACCGGCCGAGTCGCCCTCGACGATATAGACTTCGGTGTTCGCCGGATCGCGGTCGGAACAGTCGGCCAGTTTCCCCGGCAAACCGCCGCCGGTCAGCGCGCTTTTGCGGACGGTTTCGCGGGCCTTGCGGGCGGCCTCGCGGGCGCGCGCGGCAAGTAGACCTTTTTCCACCACTTTCTTGGCCGTCGGCGGCGTCGCGTCGAAAAAGCTCATCAAACCCTCATAGACAATCGAGGACACGATGCCGTCGATCTCCGTGTTCACGAGCTTCACCTTGGTCTGCGATTCGAAGCGGGGATTCGGCAACTTCACGCTGAGGACGCAGACGAGACCTTCGCGCACGTCGTCGCCGGAGATGGTGGGATCTTTTTCTTTAAGGAGATTGTTCAGCTTGGCGTACTGGTTGACCGCGCGGGTCAGCGCGGACCGGAAGCCGGTCAGATGCGTGCCGCCATCGGGGTTGGGAATGGAGTTGGCGAAGCAGAGAATCTGGTCGTTGTAGCTGTCGTTGTATTGCATCACGCAATCGACGAAGACCTCGTCCTTCTGCCGCGCCAGCACGATGGCTTTCGGATGAATGACCTGCTTGTTCTTGCCGAGTTGTTTGACGAACTCCTCGATGCCGTCCTTGTAAAAAAACCGTTCGCTTTTGTGTTCCACGCGCTCGTCGGTGAGATGGATTTCGATGCCCGGATTCAGGAAGGCCAGTTCGCGGAGACGATTGGCCAGCAGGTCGAATTTGAACTCAGTGGTGATCGTGAAAATGGTCGCGTCCGGCTTGAAGGTGATGAGCGTGCCGGTGCTGTTCGATTTGCCGATGACTTCGAGCTTCCTCGTCGTCACCCCGCGCTCGAAGGCCATGTGATAGACCTTGCCGTCGCGCGAAACCTCGACCTTGAACCAGTCGGAAAGCGCGTTCACGCATTTCGCGCCGACGCCGTGCAGGCCGCCGGAATATTTGTAGGCGCCCTGCCCGAATTTTCCGCCCGCGTGCAGATTCGTCAGCACCAGTTCCACGGCGGGCATCTTGAACTTCGGGTGCATGTCCACCGGGATGCCGCGCCCGTCGTCGCGGATCGAACACGAGCCATCGACGTGGATGTTCACGTCGATGCGGTTGCAAAATCCGGCCAGATGCTCGTCGATGGAATTGTCCAGCACCTCGAAGACGCAGTGATGCAGGCCCCGTTCATCAGGGTCGCCGATGTACATGCCGGGGCGTTTCCGCACCGCCTCCAAACCCTCCAACTTGTCGATCTTGGAGGCGTCATATTTCTCACCAGCGTCGGGCTGGGTGGACATTATTTTTTCTTCCGGCACCACAGTTTCATTGGACATAAATTTCTAAAAGACCGGGGGATTTTCCCGCTGAAAACGCACGCGTCGAGAATAGAAAAATCACCCCATCAACACAACAGTTAATTTGTTCCGGTGAACCACCAAAAACACCATTAGTTGTGGCCGGCAACGATGCCCTACAAAACCCATTGCGTTGTGGACAAGTCAGCCGGCAGCCCTGGCCTGTCGCCTTGCCTGTTCCTAAAGACCAAAAACAAATGCCGGAAGAACAGTCGCGCCGTGGTCACAAAATCCAGCGTGCGCTGATGCCCCGCCTGCTTCGCCCTCATCCCATGTTCAATCTTATCCCGCTTGACGCCGGCTCTGGAATAAACAGAAGCTCCCGCGCGCAAAACAAACGGTTCCTGAATAAAAACTCGTCACCAGTCAGCCGTCGTCAGCGCCCGAATAAATATGATCATCACACCACGCCTCCTCTCCCTCTCGTTGCTGCTGGCCTGCGCGGGCCGTCTCGCCGCGCAAACCCCCGAATGGATCTGGTCCAACAAAACCGAGGACGCCGAGATCCGCCACTTCCGCAAGGCCTTCACCATTGCGGACAAGGTGACCAAGGCCGAAATCATCGCCACGGCCGACGACGAACTCGAAGTATTCCTGAACGGCGCCCTCGTCATCACCGCCATCGACTGGCACACCGGCTCCAAAGCCGACGTGACCTCCAAGCTCGTCGTGGGCGAAAACGTCATCGCCATCCGCGCGCAAAATGCGGATGCCAGCCCCGCCGGCGCCATTGCGAAACTCGACTTCACCACCGCCAAGGGCAGCCAGTCCATCATCACCGACTCGTCCTGGAAAGGCGCGGACAAGGGGTTGAAGGACTGGAACAAGGTCGGCTTCGATGATTCGAAATGGGCGGCCGTCAAATCCCTCGGCAAGCTCGGCATTCAGCCGTGGGGGAATGTTTTGGGAGCCGCCATCCCCGCCGGCGTCGCGGATCCGGCCGCGCCGAAGCCCGTCGCGAACAAACGCGCCGCCACCGCCGCCGAATCGCTGTTCGTGGCGAAAGATTTTCAGGTCGAACTGCTGACCTCCGGCGAGCCGGAAGAAGGCTCCTGGGTGAACATGTGCAAGGACGACAAGGGCCGACTCATCATCAGCCCGCAGTATGGCAAGAGCAATCCCGACGCCGGCCTGCTCCGCGTCACGCTGGGCAAGGACGGGAAGATTGCGAAGCGCGAATTCATCGCCAAGCCGCTCTACGACGCGCAGGGCATGGTCTTCGCCTACGGTTCACTCTGGGTCGTGATCAACAAATACTCCACCAAGTTCGAGTCCGGCCTCTACCGCATCACCGACGACGGCAGCGATACTTGGAGCAAGATCGAGCTTGTCAAAAAAATGCCCGGTGGAGGCGAGCACGGCCCGCACGCCGTCGAACTCGGCCCCGACGGCAACCTCTGGGTCATGGCCGGCAACCACACCAAGCCGCCGGAAGGACTCGCGCCGGACTCGCCGCACAAAAATTACCGGGAAGACCACGTGCTCCCGCGCCAGCCGGACGGCAACGGCCACGCCACCGGCGTCATGGCGCCGGGCGGCTACATTTTGCGCGTCAACAAAGACGCGACCAAGTTCGATCTCTTTTGCGCCGGTTTCCGCAACCAGTTTGACTTCGCCTTCAACGTGGACGGCGAACTGTTCGTGTACGATGCCGACATGGAATACGACTGGGGCGTCCCCTGGTACCGGCCCACGCGCGTGAACCACGCCGTCTCCGGCGCGGAATTTGGCTGGCGTTACGGCACCGGTAAATGGCCGGACTACCATGCGGACAGCCTCGGCGCCGCCGCCGACATCGGACTCGGCTGCCCGACCGGCGTGGGCAACGGCAAGGGCGCAAAGTTCCCGGCGAAATATCAGCAGGCCATTTACATCATGGATTGGACTTTCGGACGCCTCATGGCCGTCCACCTCCAGCCGGACGGCGCGAGCTACCAGGGCACGTTTGAAAACTTTATCGCCCCGGCGGGCCTAGTTAAACCCGGCGCCCCCAAGCCGCCGCTCAACCTCACCGACCTCATCATCGGCGACGATGGCGCGATGTATTTCACCATCGGCGGACGTGGCACCCCCTCGGGCCTTTACCGCGTCACCTACACCGGCCAGGAATCCACCGCGCCGGCGTGGAGACCGAACACCGCCGGGGCCGAAGCCCGCAAGCTTCGCCACCAGCTCGAGGCGTTCCACGGGAAGGCGGACCCGCAAGCGCTCGACTTCCTCTGGCCGCACCTGAACAGCCCGGACCGCTCCATCCGCTACGCCGGCCGCATCGCGCTCGAAGCGCAGCCGGTCGCGCAATGGCAGGAACGCGCCCTCGCCGAAAAGAGCGCGGACGGCGGCCCCACCGCCCTGCTCGCGCTCGCCCGCCTCGGTGGCAAGGCGGCGCAGGACGAATGTTTCCGCGCCCTCGCCAAATGGCCGCTCGACACCCTCACGGAAGTCCAGCAACTGACCAAGCTGCGCGCCCTCCAGGTCAGCATCGCCCGCGACGGTCAACCCTCCGCCGACGTGGCGAAAGCCACCGTGGAAAAACTGAACACCAGCTATCCGAACAAGGCCGATCTCGTGAACCGGGAACTTTCCCAAGTGCTCATCGCCCTCGGCGCGCCCGAGGTCGTCGGCAAAACTTTGCAGGTGATGGCGGCCGCCAAAAATCAGGAGGAGATGATGCATTACTTTTTCCACCTTCGCACCGCCAAGAAGTGGACCGCCGATCAGCACCGCGAATATCTGGGCTACTGGACCAAGGACCGCAACGCCTACACCCACGAGGCCAGACTGGTGCAGTGGTTTCAGGAGGCGGGCCGGCCCTACAGCGACGGCGCGAGCTACGGCAATTTCCGGAAGAATTTCCTCAAGGACAAGGTGAGCAACCTGGGCGAGGCGGAGAAGACCGAACTGGAGCCGTTGCTCGCCACGATTGCCAGCGGACTGCCGGCCGGCCGCAAACCCGCCAGCGCCTTCCCGGCGGCCAAACCCCGCGCCTTCGTCAAGGACTGGAAGACCGCCGACCTCGCGCCTTCGTTCGAACGACCGCCCAAGGGCCGCAACTTCGAGAAGGGCCGCCAGGCGTTCGTCGATGCCCAGTGCCTCGCCTGCCATCGCTTCGGCAACGAAGGCGCCGGCACCGGTCCCGATCTCACCGCCGTCGCCTCGCGCTTCGGACGCCGCGACATTCTGGAAAGCCTCACCGAGCCGTCGAAAGTTCTCTCCGAGCAATACCAGAACACCACCGTGACCAAAAAAGACGGGGACGACGTGACCGGCCGCCTCGTAGAAGAAACCGCCGACAAACTTGTCCTCGTCCCGGATCCGCTCAAACCAAACACCAAGGTGGAAGTCAAAAAGACTGACGTGAAATCCCGCACCTTCTCCAAGCTCTCCCCCATGCCGGAAGGCCTAGTGAGCGGCCTCAGCCAGGAAGACATTCTCGACCTGGTCGCCTTCCTCGAAGCCGCCGGGCGGAAAGATCATCCCGCCTTCGCCAAATAGACGTAGTGGTCAGCGGAGCCGCTGGCCTGCCTTCGCACCGTCCGCGCCGGGTCCGGCGTCACGCCTGCCCGGAGAGCGGGCGTGCCACCGCCCCGATCATTCCATTGAAACCAGAATTCCGAAGCAGCGGCGGCAGTCGCGGCGGGTAGCACAGGCCACTGGCCTGTGCCGAGCGGCGACTCGCCCCTCGGAATGGGGAGGGGGCGCGAACTTTTCCAAACGTCCGTGGCAGGACGAAGCTCCTGCCCGTTCCGTCCGGCCACTGGCCGGACGGCACAGGCGGATCGCCCGTGCCACCCATTCCTGCTTCGGAGTTCGGCCTGAAACCAGCGGGGAGCCTGATTCCTTGTAACCGCGCGGGCCACGGACGAGTCTGAACGGTGGCGGTGGCTGGTGACGCCACCCGCAACACCATTTTATGAATCTGAACATCAAAAAAATCTCGGTGTTCGGGTTCGCCGCCGCCGCCCTTTGGTTCGGCTACGCCGCGTGGCTGGCGCATCTCAACCTCGTCACGCTCGACGTGCGCGACGCCGACCTGCGCGACGTGATCCGGAAAATCGAGCGCCAGACCTGGGAGGGCATCGCCGTGCAGAAGGAGCTTGCCGGCAAAATCACCCTCAAGGTCACCCGCGCCCCGCTCGACGCCGTGCTCAACATCCTCGCCGAACAAGCCTCCGCGCGCTGGCTCGCCGTCTATCCGCTCTACACCTCCAAGCCTTCACTGGGAAAAATCAAGGCCGTCGCCGTCAGCGAACTGCCGGCCAAAGAGAACGGCTGGAGCGCCTGGCAAACCCGCTCGTTCGGGCGCGGCTTTGGCATGTTCGGCGCCGCGCTGCGCGAGGACAACAAACTGATCTCGCTCCAACTCGACCGGAAGGACGTGGCAACCGCCTCGCTGGCGCTGGACCGGTTCGGCAAATCACGGATCGTCGCCGAGGACGGCACCAAAGGCCTGATCAACCTGACCCTCGCCCAGGTCACCATGCCGGAGGCCGTGGCTGCCGTCGCCAAACAGGCCAGCCGGAAGTGGACCGTGTTTTACGTGCTGCAAGACGAGGACGGCTTCGATCGCCGGAACCGTGGCACCAATGATCTCGCCGGCACCAATGCCCCCCCGGCCTGGGACGGCGGCGGCAGCGGCGGCTTTGGTCGCGGCGGCCCCGGTGGATTTCGAGGCGGAGAAATGACGGAGGAGCAAAAGGCCGCCGCCGAGCGGCAGTTTGACGCCCAGCTCGCCACCATGACGCCTGAGGAGCGCGCCAAGGCCGCAGCGATGCGCCAGCAGATGGAGGCCATCCGCGACCTGCCGTCCGAGCAGCGCCGCGAAGCTTTCGACAAGCTGCGAGCCTCGCCCGAATTTCAGGCGCAGCAGGGGCAACGGCAGCAGCAGATGCAAAACCGCATGCTCTCCTCCCTCAAAAACACCACCCCCGACCAGCGCGTCGAGCGCGACCAGCGCCGGCTCGAACGCCAGAAGCAGCGCGAGCAACGCCAGGCGAACCGCCCATGAAAAAGTTCACCCGCGCCTTCACGCTGATCGAGTTGCTCGTCGTCATCGCCATCATTGCCATCCTCGCCGGCCTGCTCCTGCCCGTGCTGGCCCGCTCCAAAAACAAGGCCAAGGACATCAACTGCGTGAGCAACCTCAAACAGCTCGGCATCGCCCTGACGCTCTTCGCCGACGACAATGAGGGCAAGCTCCCCTTCGCCGAGCGCCAACCGACCACGCCGGTGGACCCGACCAACATTTATCCCCGCATCTGCGACGTGCTCGCGTCCCAGGTCGGCGGCAACAACTCGCTGATCTTCCGCTGTCCGCAGGATCGGATCGGATATTTCCAAACGGAAGGCTCCAGCTACGAATGGAACTACAGCCGCAACGGCATGGCCATTGAAGCCATCCGGGGCGGCGGCGGCTTCACCATTCCGAGCGAGCGGGCGACGCTGATATACGATTACGAGAACTTCCACGCGGGCGGCACCAACGGCCGGAAATTTGCCCTCTTCGCCGACGGTCACGTTGACCCGCTTTGATTTTTTCCCGCCTTACGGAATTATCACCCGGTAAAACCGCTGCTGTGCCGGGTTGAAATTATCCTGGCGCACGGACACCGCGTCGGTCGCCAGCGCGTCGGCCCCCAGGTTCGTCCAGTTGGTCATGCTTAAATTCTGGATGAACTGCACGCGGTAGGTCAGCCCGGAGTAGGAGTGCCACGAAAGGGTCGAGGTGCCGCCCGCAATTTTAATCGAACGGAAGAACGGACGCGACACCACGCCCGTGCCCAGCGGCACCCAGTCGCTGCGAAACTTTTTGAACTTCGGCTCGGACAGAAACTTGGCCTGCACGTCGTCGCCGTAATAAACCTTGATGCCATTGTCGCTGATCAGTTGGAACTGGTTCGTCGCGCTCCACGGCCCGGCGGGCAGTTCCACGATTCCCTCCGGGTTCAACCCCGACAGGTCGGCGGCCCGCTCCTTCGCCGCCTCGCCCGGTTGGCCGCTCCAGGTGAAAAGTTTGAAATCATGCGGCGTCACCCCGGTCGCCAGGCCCGGCGGCCCGGCGACGATGAGATAATTCGTGCCGCTCCCCTCGATGCTCCGCACGCCGCGACCGCCGAGGTTCAATTCGATGGGCGGCCCGAATCGCGCGGTGCCAGGCCCGCCGGCGCTGACGGCCACGACGTTGAAATTCGTCACTGGAACGAGCAGCGCCTTGGCGCGGTTCGTCGCCGGAATCAGCGGCGCGCGGAAGGCGAGATAGGCGGTGCTCGTGCTGCCCGGTGCCATGGTCAAGCCCTCGAGGTTGAAGCCGGAACCATCGGGCGCTTTCGCGTCGATGCCCACCGCGCCGCTGCCCGCGAGGCCGTAATAGTTCGAGCCTCGGCCGTGGCCGTTGCTGCTGTCCCAGACGATCAAATCCACTTTCAGAAAATCATAGCGGCCCGCGAACGCCAGCGCGCTGTTCGTGCCGGAGCCGGAGAGATCGGCCGCGAAAATTCGCGCGCGGTTCGTGCGGTTCTCTGCGAAGACAGAATGGGAATGGGAGCCGAGCCAGTAAATGCGGTTGCCCACGCGCGTCGAGCCTTCGAGGTCCACCTCCTTGGGCTGGCCGCTCGGATACAAGTCGGTCAGGCCCAGCCAGAGGTTGAAATCAAACCCGCTCACGGATGCGCCGGAATTGTGGCGGTTGAATAGGCGGATTGTCTGGTTCTCGTCGTCGCCGATCAGCATCAGGTTCGCGTCAATGGCGATCGCGGAGGAGGCGTCGCTCACGCCGGTGTGAAATTTTCCGCCGAGCCGACCCTGGGCCGACGCCGCATACGGGAAGGAAAGTTGATTGCTCATCGAACCATCGCCGGCCGTCAGCGTGATCGTCGCGTAACCGACGCCGATGGGATTAACCGTCAGCGTCCGCGCGCCGCCCGCGCCGGGCGTGACCGTCAGGTTCGCGTCCGGCACGACCAGGGGATTGGAACTCGCGGCGGTGACGGTGATGAGGTTGGCCGCAGTCTCGGCGTCGGCGACGGTGAAGCTCACCACCGGACTCGTCGCATCGCCGATGACGCTGGAGAACGCCGCGATCGCGGTAAAGGCCGGCGCGGTGTTGTTCTGCACGCCGGGCGTCAGCACCGAGCCGCCCGGAAAATTCGTGCTGACCTTGCCGCTGTCGTAGGCGAGCGAATTAGCGCTCGTGCCGGCGAGATCGCCGCAGAACCACGCGGCGGCGGAGAGCGGCGTGACGTTGCCGGGGAAACGCGCGGCGGCATCGGGCGTGG
>CANMZY010000027.1:0-16856 GCA_947502425.1 Verrucomicrobiales bacterium | reverse complement strand
CATCAAAACTTGGGCAGCTCATCGTCGGGGCGGACGGGCGGCAGGCCGCCGGTTTCCTGGAGGGTCGGATTGCGCGGCCGGTGTTCGCGGATGCGTTCCCGGCGTTTCTTGCGGACGCCGCGGATGTGGTCTTCGGATTCGTCATCCGCCTCCACGCGCGGCGCCGGGGGGCGGGACTCGGCAGGCCGGTGGGGACGATGGGAAGGTTTACGGCGGCTGCGAAAAAAATAAACGATCGAGAAGAGGATGACCGCGAAGATCAGGGCGCCGGCGACCATCATCAGAATGCTCGTCAGAGTCGAGGTGTAAAGCAACGACGGCTTGGTGAACATCACATCCGCGTCGTCCACCTGTGCGAAAAAAATAAATGCTTTGTTCATGTTTAATTTTTCAGGCGGGTGGCGACGTTTCTTCTTCCGAGTCCGTCTCCGCACCGATGTTCAGGCGCTGCATCCGGTAGCGCAGCGCGTGCCGGGTGATCTTTAGCTGCTCGGCGGTCTTAGTCAAACTGAAGCGGTGCTGTTCGAGCGTGTGCACGATCAGCTCGCGCTCGAAACCGGCCAGGTGCTCCTCGAGCGACTGGCCGGCCGTGTCCGCCGCCGCCCCGCCTTTGCGCAGCCCGCCCTCCAGCGCGAAGTCCGGCAGGCTGCGGGCCTGGATGTCTCCGCTCGTTTCGAGAATGACGGCGCGCTCGATGACGTTGCGCAGCTCGCGCACATTGCCCGGCCAGTGATGGCTGAGCAGCTTCTGCCGCGCGGCGGGCGTGAAGGCGCGGACGTGCTTTTTCATCGCCTCGTTGAAGTGCTGCAAAAAATGTTCCGCCAGCAGCAGCACGTCGCCCTCACGCTCGCGCAACGGGGGCGGGCGGAGCTGGACCACGTTCAGGCGGTGGAACAAGTCCTCGCGAAACTGGTGCAGGCGGATCGCCTCGATGATGTCGCGGTTGGTCGCGGCGAGGAGGCGGACCTCGACGCGCAGCTCCTCGTTGCCGCCGACGCGGGTGAAGGAGCCGTCCTCCAGAAACCGGAGCAGCTTGGCCTGGAGCGGGCGGCTCATGTCGCCGATCTCGTCGAGGAAAATGGTGCCGTGATCGGCCTCCTCGACGCGGCCGGCTTTTTGTTTGAGCGCGCCGGTGAAGGCCCCTTTCTCGTGGCCGAAGAGTTCGCTCTCGAGCAGCGCCTCGGGAATGGCCGCGCAATTGATGCGGACGTAGCTGGCCTCGCGCCGCTGGCTCAGGGTGTGGAGCGCGCCGGCGATCAGCTCCTTGCCGGTGCCGCTCTCGCCGAGGATGAGGACGGTGGCGTTGGACGGGGCGATGGTCTGGATGATCTGGCGCAGGTCCTTCATTTTCGCGGACTCGCCGATGATCTGCTCCAGCCGCCAGGTCTCGACCACGCGGGAGCGGAGCGCGGCGTTTTCGCGCAGGAGCGAGTGGCGTTCGGCGCAGCGCGCCACGGCGTGCAGCAGTTCCTCGGGCGCGAAGGGCTTGGGCAGATAGTCGATGGCGCCGGCCTTGATCGCCTCGACGGCGAGCTTGGGCGTGGCGTAGGCGGTGAACATGAGCACCGGCAGGTTCGGCCAGCGCGCGCGGCAGCGGCGCAGAAATTCCGCGCCGTTCATGCCGCCGAGATGCACGTCGGAGATGGCCATGAAAAAGGTTTCCTTCTCCAGCAGCCGGAGCGCCTCCTCCGCGGATTCCACCGTCCGGGCATTATAACCTTCTTCGCGGAGCACCGTTTCCAGTGACAGGCGCATGTTTTTCTCGTCATCGACGACGAGGACGGGCGGCAGGACGGCTTTCATGGCGGTGATTTCATGTAGGTGCGCGTGGGGAAATGTAGGATGAATTCCGCGCCGTTTCCAAGCTCGGATTCCGCGCGCACGGTGGCGCCGTACATCTCGGCGTTGTGCCGGACGATGGACAGGCCCAGCCCGGTGCCCTTGGCCTTGGTGGTGAAGTAGGGATGGAAGATGCGTTCGAGCTTTTCGGCGGGAATGCCGGGGCCGTCGTCCTTGATGGTGACATCGATCGAATGGTCCGGCCCGGCTTCGGCGCGCACTTCGAGCTCGCCGCCGCTGGGCATGGCTTCGCGGGAGTTTTGCAGCAGGTTGACGAGGATTTCCGAGAGATGCTTGCGCTGCATGAGCAGGGCCGGGAGGTGCTCGCCGTAATCGCTCCGCACCTGGAAGCCGCTGTACACGCCCGGGGGAAAGACCTTGTTGATGGCGCGGTTCAGCTCCTCGATGATGTTCAACTTCTCGACGCGGCCTTCGGCCAGTTGCGCGTAGCCCATCAGCTCGGTCAGGATGCGGTCGGACCGCTCGACCTCCTCGCGGATGATCGCGACCTGCTGCGGCGGCGCGGGTCGGCCCGCGTCCACCGCGCGCTGGAGGGTGAAGACGGCGTTGTTGATGATGGCGAGCGGGTTCTTGATCTGGTGCGCGATCTCGGCGGCGAGCCGGCCAGCCGCGCGCAACTGCTCCTGCCGCCCGGTGAACTCGCGCGCCTCCTCCTCGGCTAGCCGCTGCTTCTCGAAGAGCACCTGCACGCCGTAGCAGCAGGCGGTCAGGAAGAGCAGCACGATCAGCCGCAGGAAAAACGGCTCGGCGGGATTTTCCTGCGCGGCCAGCTCGACGGCTCGCCGGGCGGATTCATCCATCGCGGCCAGGTCTTCGTTGGTGATGACCACGTTCGCCACCCCCGCCAGCACGAAGCAAAAGCTGACCGAGAGGTTCAAGATGATTTGCGGCACCGCCAGCGGATTGCTCACCGCGTTGCGCACGATCAGGCCGAGGAACAGCCAGTACAAGATGCTGTCGAACCCGCCGGTCACCAGCGTGAGCGACGCCAGGAACAGCCCGTCCACGAAGCTCACCGTGAAAATGATCCATTGCACGAGCTGCATCGGCAGCCGCCGGCGCACCAGCAAAGTCGTCCCCACCGCCAGGTTGAGCAGGAGATACACCGAGAAGAACAGCTCGACGACGCTCAATGCGACGTGCTTGGAAATGGCCGCCTCCCCGAACCACAGCGAGAAATAAAAGTAGTAAACGAGGATGCCGATGAAGACGAGTTTCACCGGCATGATGACATTCCGCTCCATCGTCTGGAGCCGGTAGGCCCGCTCCGCCAGATCACCGGGCGGCGGCTTGAGCAACTCGGTCAGCTGGCTGATTTTCCCGAAGAGTTGCGTTCGGATCGGTTTCATGGCGAATCCGCGGTCGCGCCGCCGGTCAGCCGAGCAGGGCCGCCGCGCGGCGCGCGATGTTTTCCACCGGCTCGAGCCGGCCCGTGCCCTCGTAGCCGCAGGAGAGCATCCCTTCATCCGGCCCGATGAACTCCACACCGCGCGCCTGCAAGGCGGCGACGTTCGCTTGCGTGGCCGGATGCTGCCACATCTGGCCGTTCATGGCGGGCGCGATCAGGATTTTCGCGGCGGGATTCAGCGCCAGCGCGAGGCAGGTGAGCGCGTCATCCGCCAGGCCGTGCGCGAGCTTGGCGAGCACGTTGGCCGTGGCCGGCGCGATGAGCAGCAGGTGTGCCTTGTCCGCCAGCGTGATATGCGCGGGTTTCCAGCCTTCCTCCTCGTCATACAAATCCGTCACCACCGGATGGCGCGACATGGTTTTGAACGGCAGCGGGGTGACAAATTTTTGCGCGTCGGCGGTCATCACCACCCGCACCGCGTGTCCGGCCTTGGTCAGCAGGCTGGCCAGGTCGATGGCCTTGTGGGCCGCAATGGAACCGGTCACACCGAGGATGATGTTTCGTTGTTGGCTCATGCTTTTGAACTTTAGGCCGGCGGCGGCCAACTCACAACTCCGGCGGCTGCGCGCGGCACTGGCGCATTTTCTCCGCGTCGAGGACTGCCCGCATCCGCCGCAAATCCTCCACCACGCTGGTGCTGATGATCAGATAATCAAAATGCTTCCACTGCGCGATCTCCTGCCGCGCCACGCTCATGCGCTTCTGGATGGCCGGCGGCGCATCCTGCCCGCGCTTTTTCAACCGCTCCTCCAGCACGCGCAAGGACGGCGGCGTGAGAAAGACCGTGACCAGCGCCGGCTTCAGTTCCGGGTCCGCCTCGACGTGCGTGCGGATGCTGGCCGCGCCCTGCACGTCGATGTTCAGCAGCACGTCCTTGCCCTGGCGCAATTTGCCGAGCACCTCGCTCTTCAACGTCCCATAGCTGTTGCCATAAACCGTCGCGTGTTCGAGAAAATTTCCCGCCTGCACGCGCTTCAAGAAATCCGACGCCTCCAGGAAATAGTAATCCACGCCGTCCTTCTCGCCGGGGCGCGGCGGGCGTGTGGTGCAGGTGATGGCGCGCGTGACCTTCGGATGGCTGGTGAGCAACTGCTCGCAGAGCGTCGTCTTCCCGCCGCCGGACGGCGCGGAGATGATGATGAGCAGCGGGTTGGTGGATTGGGGATGGGCGGCGCTCATTCGACGTTCATGGATTGTTCCCGGAATTTTTCCAGCTCGGTTTTCAGCACCACCACCTCGCGCGAGATCAGGCTGTCGTTCGCCTTCGAGCCGATGGTGTTGATCTCGCGGTTCATCTCCTGCGCGAGAAAATCGAGCGTGCGCCCGACCGGCTCGGCCGATTTCACGCACTGGTCGAACTGCTGAAAATGGCTCTGCAGTCTGGTGATCTCCTCCGAAATGTCCGAGCGGTCCGCAAAGAGCACCATCTCCTTGTGCAGCCGCTCCTCGTCGAGGGACGCTGGATCCAGCCCGGCGTTCTTTACCCGCTCGAGCAACTGCGCGCGGTAACGGGCCATCACCTGCGGCGCCTGCTCGCGCACGCGCCCGGCCGACTTGCGCATGATGGCGATCCGGCCCGCGATGTCCTTGAGCAGATGTGCCCCTTCGCGCTCGCGCATCTTGACGAGCTGCCCCAGCGCCTGGCCGGTGGCCTTCTCCACGGCCGGCCAGAAATCCTCCGCGTCGCCCAGATCCTCATCCGCCTCCAGCACGCCTGGCGCGCGCACGATCTGGTCCAGCGTCACCTCGCCGGCGAGCTTCAGTTTTTTTGCCAGTTCGCGGAGCTGTTTGGCGTAGGCCTGGGCCAGCGGGGTGTTGACGCGGACGCGGTCAACCTCCTGGCCTTCACCCGCGTGCAGGGCCACGCGCGCGGTGACGCGGCCGCGGGCGACGCGGCGGTTGATCTCGTCGCGGATCTGGGCTTCGAGCACATCGAGTTCGCGCGGGAGATTGACGGCGATCTCGCTTTGCTTGCGATTGACCGCGCTCAATTCGACGGTGATTTTCCACCCGTCCTGGGCCGCTTCGCCCCGCCCGTAACCCGTCATTGATTTCATGTGATTCAAATATGAGGGGAAACGCCGCCGGCAGGCGAACAGATTTTTGCGGCCCAGGCCGGGTGGATGGCAACGCCCCAAATTTCAGCACTCCGCGCTTGCACTCCGGCCCCTGAATCCACAGACTGCGCGCACTTTGACTTAAAAAATTATGCCTGCGTTCGCCAACATTCCAAAAATCGAGTTCGAGGGTTCCCGGTCCAGAAACCCGCTCGCCTTCAAACATTACAACGCCGCCGAGATCGTCGAGGGCAAAACCATGCGCGACCAGTTGCGCTTCTCGGTCGTGTACTGGCACACGATGTGTGGCCAGGGCGCGGACATGTTCGGCTCGGCGACGGCGCTGCGTCCGTGGGAGGCGGGCCTGAGCGGACTCGAGCTGGCCAAGGCCCGCGTGCCGGTCTTCTTTGAATTTTGCGAGAAACTCGGCGCGCCCCATTACGCCTTCCATGACCGCGACGTTGCGCCGCACGGCCAGACGCTCAAGCAGTCGAACCAATACCTCGACACCATCGTGAAGCTGCTCAAGGCGGAGCAGAAACGCACCGGCGTGAAACTGCTCTGGGGTACGGCGCAGCTTTTCGTCCATCCGCGCTTCTGCCACGGCGCGGCCACGAGCTGCAATGCGGACGCGTTCGCCTTTGCCGCCGCCCAGGTGAAGAAGGCGCTCGAAGTCACCCACGAGCTGGGCGGCGAGGGCTACACCTTCTGGGGTGGCCGCGAAGGCTACTCCACGCTCTGGAACACCGACATGAAGCGCGAGCTGGATCATCTCGCGAAGTTTCTGCACATGGCGGTGGACTACAAAAAGAAGATCGGCTTCAAGGGCCAGTTCTACATCGAGCCGAAACCGAAGGAGCCGACCAAGCATCAATACGACGCGGACGCCGCCGCCTGCCTGAATTTTCTCCGCGAATACGGCCTCAAGGATCATCTCAAGCTAAACCTGGAGACGAACCATGCCACGCTCGCCGGCCATTCCATGCAGCACGAAATGGAAGTCGCCGGCGCGGCGGGCGCGCTCGGCTCGTTGGACGCGAACACCGGCGACCTGCTGCTCGGCTGGGACACCGACCAGTTCCCGACAGACATTTATCTCACCACGCAGTGCATGTTGACCGTGCTGAAGTATGGCGGCCTGACCACCGGCGGCGTGAATTTCGACGCCAAGGTGCGCCGCGAGAGCTTTGAACCGGTCGATCTGTTTCACGCACACATCGGCGGCATGGACGCCTTCGCGCGCGGGCTGAAGATCGCCGCCGCGATCCGCAAAGACGGCCGACTCGCCGAGTTCGTGAAGGAGCGCTACAGCTCGTGGGATTCCGGCATCGGCCGGGACATCGCGAAGGGCAAGGTCGGCTTCAAGGAACTCGAGGCCTACATGCTCAAGAAGGGCGAGGCCGCACCGAACAGCAGCGGACGCCAAGAATTTTTGGAGAACTTGATCAACGAGTTCATCTGAGAAATTCTTCCGGCAAGATTAAGGCGCGCCGCAGGGCGCGCCTTTTTTTGCGCCCGCGCGATTTTCCAGTTTCAATTTCCCAATAGCTCGCCAGAGTCACCGCCAATGACCCGCTCGTTCCAGGTCCGCCCTCCTGCCAACGCTTCATGAAAGCCGCCCTCATCATTGACGACGACCCCATCCTGCGCGCCTCCCTCGCCCAGATGCTCACCCAGGAAGGCTGGCGGATTTTCGAGGCAGAGGACGGCGAGGCCGGCATCAATCTCGCCCGCCAGCACCGGCCCGAAGTCGTCCTGTGCGACCTGCTCATGCCGCGCTGCAACGGCTACCAGGTCTGCCGCTCGATCCGCGCGGAAAATTCACTCCGCCACACCAGGATCATCGTGACCTCCGGCCGCGGCTACGCCACCGACCGCCTGAACGCGCTCGAAGCCGGCGCGGACGAATATCTGGTCAAGCCGGTGCAGCCCGCAGATCTCCAGCAACTGCTCTGCCGGATCAGCGGCAACGGCAGCCCGGTCGAAACCGTCACCGCCGCCCCCGCCGCCCCCGCGCCCCCGCCGGTGACGGTGAGATTTTGGGGCGTGCGCGGCTCGATTCCGACGCCGGGGCCGTCCACCTTGTTTTACGGCGGCAACACCTCCTGCGTGGAAGTCCGCGCCGACGGCGAAATCATCATCCTCGACGCGGGCAGCGGCATCCGTCCGCTCGGCCTGCAATTGAAGAAGGAATTTCCCACCGAGCCGCTCAACCTCACCCTGCTGCTCACCCACACCCACTGGGACCACATTCAAGGCTTCCCGTTTTTCCTGCCCGCCTACAGCCCGAAAAACCGTCTTCGCATCCTCGGTTACGAAGGCGCGCGCCAGGGCCTGGGCAAGACGCTCTCGGCCCAGATGGAAAGACCCTACTTCCCCACCAGCCTCGAAGAAGTGCCGGCCAACATCGAGATCGAGGAGCAGAAGGAAATGGCGTTCACCGTCGGGCGGATCAAGGTCCGGGCCTGGTTTGCCAACCATCCTGGCATCTGCGTCGGCTACCGGCTGGAGACCAGCGCCGGGTCGGTGGTTTTCCTGCCGGACAACGAGCCGTTCCAGCGGATGCGGGCCAAGGCGGCTGGCAACGCCGCCCCTGGGTCGGTCGAGTTTGGCCGGCAAGAGGATGAGAAACTGATCGAGTTCATCGCCGGTGCGGACGTGCTCATCATCGACTCGCAATACGACGCCGCCGAGTACGAGTCCCACATCGGCTGGGGCCACGCCTGCGTGGACGACGTGGCGGCCCTCGCCGCCCAGGCCCGCGTCAAACAGCTCTTCCTGTTCCATCACGACCCCAGCCATGACGATGAAAAAATCTCCCGGATGTTGGCCCATGCGCGGCAGTTGGTGGCCGGGTTGAAAAGCGCGACCACGGTGGAGGCTGCGCGCGAGGGGCTGACCGTGGTGCTGACGCCGGCGCGGTGAGATTTCGTCCGCGCGGCGCGTCCCGAAAATAATTTCAGATTTTTTTTGAACACTCGCGGAGAATTTGTTTCAATAACTCACGGAAAAATTTTAGACCGGTTTTCCGCTTGGGCGAAATTCCTCACGACCAAGCAGTGGTTCAAATCAATTGCACTGCCGTACCCGTGTCCCGTAGAAATGTCGTGCTGGAATGAATGTTATTTTTTTAATGGCCGCCGCCGGCGTCAAGTCGCCTGAGAGCGAGTTGATTTATGTCATCAAGCAGGCCACGCCCGAGGGCCAGGCCATCCTGCTCATCCTGGCCATCTTCTCCATCTTCGCCTGGTCGGTCATGGCCTCCAAGGCCGTGCAGATGCGCCGCGCCAAACGCCTGAATCGCCTCTTCGAATCCGAATACCGCATCCAGAAAGGCCCGCTCGCCATCTATGACCGCCAGGTGCAGGTCGAGGACTGCCCGCTCTTCATGGTCTATCGCGAAGGCTGCAAGGAAATGGATATCCGGCTGAAGTCGCCCGGCGGCGAGGGCCGCAAGCAGTTTATTTCCATCAAGGCGATGGAGCACATCAAGCGCACGCTGGAAGGCGCGGTCGCCTCGCAGTCGTTGCGGCTGGAATCTGGACTCATCCTGCTGGCCATCGCGGTCAGCGGCGCGCCGTTCCTCGGACTGCTCGGCACGGTCTGGGGCGTGATGAGCACGTTTGGACACATCGCCCAGGAAGGCAGCGCCACGTTGAGTGCCATGGCCCCCGGTGTCTCGGCCGCGCTGGTCACCACGGTGGCGGGATTGCTCGTGGCCATCCCGTCGATGTTTGGCTACAACTATCTCGTGCACAATCTGCGCGTGCTGACCGTAGAACTGGACAACTTCGCGCAGGATCTGGTGTCCAAACTGGAAACGGAATACTTGAAGGACGACGAATAAGATGCGCCGCTTCTCCCAACGCAATTCGCTGGTGACGTTGAACGACATCAACATCACGCCCCTGCTCGACCTCGCGTTCGTCCTCCTCATCATCTTCGTCATCACCACGCCGCTGCTCGAGAAAGGCCTGCCGCTCAGTCTGACCAAAGGGGGCGTTCAGGACACCAAGTTGGTGAAGGACGACATCAAGACCGTGGAAATCACCAGCGCCGGCGTGTATCTGCTGAACCACCGCGCCATTGGCCTCGACCAGCTTGAGTCCGAGCTGGTCAAGTCCCACAAGGCGAATCCCAACACGGTGGTTTACATCCGCGCCGACCAGAACGGGCTGAACAAATATCTCTACGCCGTCATCGAGCGCTGCCAGCGCAACGGCCTCACCCGTTTCTCGATGCGCACCGAACCCAACCGCTGACATGAACCGCCTCGAAAAAAAATGCACGATCACGTCCGTCGTCCTGCACGGGCTGCTGCTGCTGGTCATCCTGGTCGCCGGCCTGGGCTTCTTCCAGTCCGACGCCAAGGTGCTGGACCCGACGAAAGTGATCACGCTGATCAATCCCTCCGACCTGCCGGGCGCGGGCGGCGGCAATCCCGCCGCCACGCCCACGCCGCCACCGCCGCCCGCTGACAAGCCAGTTGACCCGACCCCACCAACGCCGCCGACCCCGGTTGATTCGCCCCAGGTCAAAAAGGAAGAGTTAAAAACTCCCGACCCGATCAAGCCGAAGGACCCCGTCAAACCACCGGTCAAAGACTCCGCCGTCACTCCCACGCCGCCCAAGCATGTCGTGAAAGTAAGCACCAACCCCGTCAAGCGCCCCGCCACCGATGCCGCCGCCGCCCAGGCCCAAAAGGAACGCGCCGCCCGCGCCGACGCTGACGCCCGCCTCCGCGCCCAGCGCACCGCCCTCGCCGCTGCTTTTCGCGGCTCGGCCAACACGCTCGGTAAGAATCTTTCCCAGGCGACGACGATTGAACCCTTCGGCCCCGGCGGCGAGGCTTATGCCAATTATGGCCTGATCGTGCGGGACATCTATGACCGGGCTTGGCTCGTGTCCGACGCGCTGGGTGACGAAGACTCCACGGTGAAGGTCTCCGTGCTGATCGCCCGCGACGGCACGGTGCTTTCGGCCCGCATCATCAAATCTTCCGGCGTCCCCGCGCTCGACAAGTCGGTCCAAAAAACTTTGAATGACGTGAAGTCCATCGTGCCGTTTCCCGAGGGCGCGAAGGACCACGAGCGCCGGTTCGACATTAATTTTAATCTGAAAGCCAAACGCCTCTCCGCATGAAACTACTCCGCCTTGTCCCCTGCACGCTGTTGATCTTGTCCCTCGCGCGGCTCGCGCCGGCCGCCGAGGAACTGGACATTTCCCACGAGATCAGCGTGGACGGCTGGCCGAAGCCCATCCCCGTCAGCATCGCCGGATTCGGTCCGGAGGTGGACGCCACCCTCAAGTTTGACCTGACCTTCATGGGCTTCACCTTCGTCGCGGCGGACAAGGCTCGCTACCAGATCAGCGGCTCGGACCAGGGCCGCGTGGAAGGCCGCGTGCTCGACATGGTGACGAAGAAGGTGACGCTCGCCAAAGCTTTCACCGGCGGCACCACCCGTTCGCAGACCCACGCGCTGGCCGATGACATCGCCCACACGCTCACCGGCCGGCCCGGCATCGCCCAGTCGAAAATCGCCTGCAAAGTCCAGCCCACCGGCTACGGCCCCGGCGAAATTTTCATCGCCGACTATGACGGGCATAACGTGCAGCCCGTGACGGCGGACGGGGTGATCTGCTCCTCGCCCACCTGGGCCGGACCCTCGATGCTCCTCTACAACTCCTACAAATTCGAGAAGGCGGACATCTTCTCGCACAACCTCACCACCGGCGCGCGCAAGGCCATCGCACGTTTTCCCGGTTCGAACATAAGTCCCTCCGCCTCGCCGGATGGAAAGCGCGTGGCGATGATTCTGAGCAAGGGCGGCAGTCCAAATCTTTACGTGGCCGACGTGGACGGGGCCAACTTGAAGCAGTTGACCACGACCCGCGAAGGCGAGTCCTCGCCCTGCTGGTCGCCCGATGGGAAAACGATCTGCTTCGTCTCGCGCCAAAGCGGCAAGGCTGCCCTCTACACCGTTCCGGCGGACGGCGGCGAAATGAGACGCCTTCCGACCGCCGGCATCAGCAACCCGACGGAGCCGGACTGGTCGCCTGACGGGAAATTCGTTGTCTTCACGGCGAACATGGGCGGATTCAGCATCTGCTACGTGCCGGTCACCGGGCCGAACCGCGGCCAGGCCACCGTGCTGGCGGCGGGAGAAGACGGCGTGTGGGCGGCCAACTCGCGCGCCGTGATTTTTTCGAGAACCAAAAACAACCAGCACGTTTTGTCTCTGCTTGACGTGCCCACCAAACAAGTAAAAGATTGCGCCGTTATTTCGGGGCACGCCTCACAGGTAAGCTGGGCCCGGTAAGCTTCCCACAACGAACCATGAAAACCTCAAAATTATCTGTCTATTTCGTCATCGCCCTCGCGCTGGCTCTCACTGTCGTTGGTTGCAGGACCAAGGAACGCCCCCCCACCCCGCTCGGTGATGGCACTTCCGGGCGCACCCCCGGCGGCAAAGACGACGACACCGTTATTGATCCAGGCGTCGGCCCGAAAGTGAAACCTAAGGGTGAAGGCCCTAACGAGGTTCCGCTCGATCCAAATCAATTGTCTAACAAGGATCTCACTGGACGCACCCAGAACCGCGAGATGTTCCAGAACGAGACCGCCTATTTTGAATTTGACCGCGCCACGGTGAAAGCCTCCGAGACTTCCAAAGCCGATGCCGTGGCCGCGAAATTCAAAGCCCTCAGCCCCGCCCACGATCTGCTGGTCGAAGGCCATTGCGACGAACGCGGCACCGAGGAATACAACCGCGCCCTCGGCGAATCCCGCGCCCTCGCCCTCCGCCTTTATCTGATCAACGCCGGCGTCCCCGCCAGCCGCGTTCACACCAAAAGCTTCGGCAAGGACAAGCCGGCGGCGCCCGGTCACGACGAGGCCGCCTGGTCGAAAAATCGACGCGGCGAATTCATCCTCATCCTGCCGAAATAAACTTCATCCACCGCCGCCCATGAAAAACTCCACACTGCCCGCTCTCCTGCTGACCGGCCTGATTCTGTCTCTCGCCGGCACCGGCTGCACTAAGAAGATGGATCGCACCCAGGTGATTCCCTACACCGCTGCGAATGCGCCGCAGATCAAGGATCCTCCCACCAACCCCCTGCCCCCGCCGATCCCACCCACGCCCCCACTTTTTCCTGAACCGCCTGTCATCATCATTCCGGACCAGGGGGTCGTTCAAACCGGCGCCCGCGTCATCGAAGGCCGCCCGCAAGACCGCACCCTCTGGGCGGACAAGACCATCCGCTTCGCCTACGATTCCCACCTCGTGAAAGCCGGCGAAGGTTCCAAGGTCGAGGCCGTAGCCACCGCCTTCAAGGCGATGGACAACGCCAAGGATTTGCTGGTCGAGGGCCATTGTGACGAGCGCGGCACCGAGGAATACAATCGCGCCCTCGGCGAACGCCGCGCCCTGGCCATGCGCGAATACCTCATCCGGCTGGGCGTGCCGAGTGACCGCGTCCACACCAAGACCTTTGGCAAAGATCAGCCGGTGAACCTTGGCCACAACGAGGCGGCCTGGTTGAAGAACCGCCGCGGCGAGTTCATTCTCATCAAATAATTCGCGCCCGCCGGGCGTCAGAACCGCCGCTGGTCCCCGCCGCCGGCTTGATGATTGGGCAGGATTGGCTCTTTACTAAAGCCGGGGCCACGTTTAGTTTCGACAAAATGAAAGATATTTTTATGAACACCATGCTCGCAGTTTTCGGTATCGGCGGTTGGGAAGTGGTCTTGATTTTGGCGGTCGTGCTGATCCTGTTCGGCGCGAAAAAGCTGCCCGACCTGGCCAAGGGACTGGGCCAGGGCATCCGCGAATTCAAGAAGGCCACCAGCGAAGTGACCCAGGAAATCCAGAACGCCACCCGCGAAGACACCTCGCACCGGCAGGTCAATTACCAGGCCCCGCCGGAGAAGGCCGTTGCCGATCCCGACTCTTCCTCCACGCCCTCCAGCCAGCCCAAGGCTTAATCGCGTCCGTCCTCCGGCTCCATCATGGATCACCAGACCGAAGAGGAGCGTCCTGAATTCGGGGACGAGGGCGGCCCCGTAAAATCCTTTCTCGAACATCTCGAAGACCTTCGCTGGATGCTCATCAAGAGCTGCTCGGCGGTCGCCGTCGGGATGCTCCTCTGCCTCATCGGGGCGGATTACGTGGTCGGGATCATCAAATGGCCGCTGGTCAAGGCCGACGAACTTCGCGCGTCCGACGACAAATCCCAGTCCATCTGCTTCTTCGTTGGCACCAATGTGTGGGGCACGTTCCGTCCCGGGGCGACGAACCTTGGCGCACTTGATCTCGGCACCAACCGCCATCTCGGTTTCGAACTCGTCACCGTTTCACTCGGCTCCAATCAGGTGCTCGCGCTGCAACCCATGACCAACCAAGCGCTCGTGGACAAGGCACTGAACCTGCCCACCACTCTGCGAAACTTCAGCCCGGTGGGCGGCTTCTGGGTCGCCTTCCAGGTCGCGCTCTACGGCGGCCTCGTGCTCGGCTCCCCGTTCATCATTTATTTCCTCGGCCAGTTCGCGTTGCCGGCGCTGAAGATCAAGGAGAAGAAATACGTCCTGCGCGGCTTTGTCATCGGCACCGGGCTGTTCCTCAGCGGCGTGGCGTTTTGCTACTTCGTCCTGATGCGTATCGCGCTCGCGGCATCCACGAAATACTCCGAGTGGCTTGGCTTTTCTGCCAGCGAATGGCGGGCGGAGGACTACATCAGCTTCGTCTGCAAATTTATGCTCGGCATGGGCCTGGGGTTTGAACTGCCCGTGGTGATCCTGACCCTCGTGAAAATCGGCATCCTCGATCATCGCAAACTGGCCGGAATGCGCCGCTACATGATCGTCGTCAACCTCATCCTCGGCGCGGTCCTGACCACGCCCGAAGTGGTGACGCAGGTGCTGATGTTCATCCCGCTGCAGGGACTTTACGAAATCAGCGTGTGGATCGCCTGGTATTGGGAGCAGGACGAGCCGAAGAAGAGGAAGGCCCGGTGGATTTTCGCGCTGGTCGTCCTGGTGATCGCCGCCGCCAGCGCCTGGGCCTACTGGTATTTCGCCCTCAGCCATAAGTGAGCTTTCGGATCAGTTGACGGCAACGAGGTGTGCCCGGAGCGCGGCGTTCACGCCGTTTCAACGTTCAGCGGCTTGAAGCAAACTGAAGCCCGCGCTCCTATAGCCCGTTCAACGCATCGATCAACTGCCGCAGCCGCCCGTATTGCCGCCGGTCAAACCCAAACGCGATGCGCGGCAGCTCCACGAAATCCTCGTCATCCCGCTCCTCCGGCGTCGCCGCGATGACGTGCATCTTCTCGCCGGCGATGATGTCCGCAAAATCGTCGTTCAACGCCTCCATCGCCGTGGCCGACGGCGCGTGCTTGAGCCGGATGATAAACAGCTCGCGCAGGAACCGGCTCGAGTGAAAATTCCGGTAGAAGCGCGTGATGATTTTCACCGCCTCGTCCGTGCTGTCCGTGATCTGGTAAAGGCAAAGATCGTCGGGCGAGATCAACTGGTCGCGCAGCAGATGCTCTCGGATGTTTTTGTCCCATGTCTTCCAGTAGGTGCCGCCGGGCCGGTCAATCAGCACCAGCGGCATCAGCCGGCTCTTGCCCGTCTGCATCAGCGTGATCGCCTCGTAGCCCTCGTCCATCGTGCCAAAACCGCCCGGAAACAGCGCGATCGCGTCCGAGTGCCGGAGGAAGGTGAGCTTGCGCGTGAAAAAATATTTGAACGTGACCAGCTTCTTGTCCTGCAGGATGACCGGGTTGGCGTTCTGCTCCCACGGCAGCCGGATGTTCGCGCCGAAACTCCGCTCCGGTCCCGCGCCCTCGTGCCCGGCCTGCATGATGCCCGGCCCCGCGCCGGTGATGACCATGAACCCCGCGTCGGCGATCTTGCGTCCGAACTCCACCGCCTGCTGATACTCGATCTTGTTCGGCTGCGTCCGGGCCGAGCCGAAGATCGTGACCTTGCGCGTGCCGGCGTAGGGCGCGAAGAGCTTGAAGGCATAGCGCAATTCCCGCAGCGCAGTCTGGATCACACGCACGTCGCCGCGCTCCTCCACGTCATGCAGCAGCTTGAGCGCGTTTTCCACCACGTCCTCGACGAGGTCGGCGTTATGCCCGCCGCCTTTGTAGGCGATGAGTTCCTGAATGCGCCGCTTCAACTCCGGATCGCCCGGCGGCCGTTCCCATTTTCCCATATGGCGAAAGTAGCGATGCAACCGCCAAAAGCAATCCGCCAATCCGGCGGGCGCATCCTGGATGCGCGTTGCCCACGGAACGCCGGCTTCAACTGGCAGAGACGTGCGACAATTGCGGGGCTTCTGCCGACTGAAGTCGGCGTTCCCTTCCACGGCGGGCAACACCTCGGGTGCCGTGTTGGGGACGTATTGCCCAAACCCACGGAGCGCGGCTTTGAACTTTGAACTTTGAGTTTTGAACTTTGAACTGCTAGCGTGCGCCCTCTTGGAAACGCTGACATGGACTACAAAAACACATTAAACCTGCCGCGCACCGACTTTCCCATGAAAGCCGACCTGGTCGTGCGCGAACCGCAACGCCTCGAAAAATGGCAGGCCGCCGGCCTCTACGAAAAAATTCAGGCCGCCCGCGCCGACGCGCAAAAATTTGTCCTGCACGACGGCCCGCCCTTCGCCAACGGCGACGTTCACATCGGCACCGCGCTCAACAAAATTCTCAAGGACATCGTCGTCAAATACAAAACCCTCCGCGGCTTCAGCACGCCCTACATTCCGGGCTGGGACTGCCACGGGCTGCCGATTGAATTCAAAGTTTCCCAGGAGATGCGCAAGGCCGGCGACACCACCGCCGACCCTGCCACCATCCGCAAGGCCTGCGAAGCCTACGCGCGCAAATTCATCGACCTCCAGCGCACGCAGTTCAAACGCCTTGGCGTGCTCGCCGACTGGGAAAATCCCTACCTCACGCTCAACAAGGAATACGAGGCCGACGAACTCCGCCTCTTCGCGGACATCGTGGAGAAGGACTTTGTCTATCGCGGCAAGAAACCGGTTTACTGGAGCATCCCCTGTCGCACCGCGCTGGCCGAAGCCGAGGTCGAATACGCCGATCACGTCAGCCAGAGTGTGTTCGTCAAGTTTCCGCTCGTCGGCCATCCGGGCACTGCCATCGTCATCTGGACGACCACGCCGTGGACGCTCCCCGCCAATCTCGCCGTCGCATACAACTCCACCTTCAGCTACTCGCACATCCGCGCCGGTGACGAATCCTACATCGTCTCCACGATGCTCCTCGGCAAGATCGCGGAAAAATGCGGCTGGGACGGCTACGAAATCATCCGCAGCCTCGACGGCGACCAGCTCGCGCAGCTCGAATACCAGCACCCGTTCTGCAACCGCACCGGAAAACTTTTCGCCGGCGACAACTTCGTCGAGAGCAGCACCGGCACGGGCTTCGTCCACATCGCGCCCGGCCACGGCCCGGAAGACTACAGTGTCGGTCGCGCCAACGGCCTGCCCATCTACTCG
>CANMZY010000026.1:0-16966 GCA_947502425.1 Verrucomicrobiales bacterium | reverse complement strand
CCGCCTTCCGCTCACCATCGAGACTGAGCCCGCCGACGCGGCCAAGGCGCTCACGATCAAGTCACTGGTTTTCACGCCGGCTCCGGAAGGCAAACCGGTTGTGCAGTCGGAAGATCTCTCGATCACACTCCAGGCCCGCGACTCGATTGTCCACGGACGAACGCTGCGTTACGAATACCGGCCGGACAAAAACACACTTGGGTATTGGGGCAACGAAAAGGACTGGGTGAGCTGGGAATTTGAACTGAAGAAACCGGGCAAGTTTATTGTGTTCGTCATGCATGGCAGCGGCGGCGGCAGTGAGATTGAGATTGCCGTGGATGAACAGAAGTTGAACTGGATCACGAAAAATACCGGGGGATTTCACACCTTTACGTTTCTCGAGGTCGGCACGCTCACTCTCATCAAGCCGGGCCCGTTGAGCCTGACTTTGAAGCCAACCAAGAAAGTCGGCGGCGCCATCATGGATCTGCGGCAGGTGATTTTGATTCCGGTGCTGAGGTGATCGCAACCAGACTGTCGTATGAATTATCGCACCATCGCACTGCTCGCCTGGATTCTCCCGCTCGCCTTTTGTGGGGCGGCCGATCCATTCCTGACCATCGAAGGCCAGGCCGGACCCGGTAAAAGACAGCACATCGTTTTTGTCACCGGGGAGGAATATTATCGCTCGGAAGAAGGCATGAGCATGTTCGCGAAAATTCTGGCCCGCCATCATGGTTTTAAATGCACTGTGCTCTTTTCCATCGACCCGGCCACGGGCTTCATCAATCCCAATCGCAACACGAGCCTGCCCGGGCTGTCCGCGTTGGACAGCGCCGACCTGATGGTGATTTTCGCCCGGTTCCGCAAGCTGCCCGACCCGGACATGAAGCACATCGTCGACTACGTCAACGCCGGGAAACCCGTCTTGGGCATACGCAACGCGACGCACGCCTTCCAGTATCCGCCCAACAGTCCAAGCCCATACAAGAACTGGGACTTCAACAGCAAGGCGTGGCCCGGCGGATTCGGCCAGCAGATTCTGGGTGATACGTGGATTGCCCATTTCGGCAATTTTCAAAAAGAGGCCACGCTCGCCCATATCAACAAGTCGCAACGCGATCACCCGGTCCTGCGCGGTGTCGGCGACACGATCTTTTGTCATACCGACGTTAATTCGGTAAAGCGGCTGACCGCCGGTGATGTCGTGCTCTTTCATGGACAGGTTCTCTCCGGGCTGAAACCGACCGACCCTCCCGTGACCGACCAGCGCAAAGATGTCCGGATGCCTTTTGCCTGGTTCAAGACCTACACCGCTCCCTCCGGCAAACAAGGGCGTTCTTTTACGACCACCGCCGGCGCGTCCTTGGACTGGCTCAGCGAAGATTTAAGGCGGATGATGGTCAACGCGATGCTGTCTCTGACCGGCCATGAGAAAGAAATACCGGAGAAAACTGATGTCTCGTTCATTGACCCATTCAACCCGCGGCCAACCGGAGCGCTCACTGACGCCGCCTGGGCCGCCGAAAAACTGACTCCCGCGAGCTTCGCCCTCCAGGCCAAATAGAAAACCGGCCTGCGCAACGCCAACGCGTGTTTTCAGCCGTGAATCCACAGACAATATTCCAGTAGTTGGTCATCGCCTCGTCGTTCGGTTTCATCACCGCCACCACCGCCGCGCCCTCCGGCGAAAAGGACGCCGAAGGGTTTGTCTCCATCTTCGCCGGCAAAACTCTCAACGGCTGGGAGGTCAAGCCGGCCAAGGAGTCAAAGGCATGGAAGGTCCGTGACGGCATGATCGTCGGTTCCGACGGCCAGAAACGAAGCCACCTTGTTTTCGAAAATAAACAACTCGCGGACTTTGAGATTAAACTCAGCTACCGCTTTCCCGGAAAGGGCAACAGCGGGATCAGCATTCGCGCCCGCGAAGACAATGCGGGCCAACGCGAGTTTTAAAGCTACCACACCGATCTGGGCCACGTCGGCATCGGGAAACATATCCTGGGCGCCTGGGATTTCCAGACACCCGGACGTAAGGAGAACGGCTGTTTCTGCGGCCAGAGACTGGTGATCGATAAAAATGACCGCCCGACGGTGACCCCGATCGAAGGTGCGGTCACCACCGCCGACATCAGCCAGGAAGGTTGGAACGACGTCCATGTGATTGCCCGGGGCAACAACTTCAAATTCTTCATCAATGGCAAACCCGCCTCGGAATTCACCGAGCATCTCCCCAAGGAAAAGAGCCTCGAAGCCGGCACGATCCAACTGCAACTGCACGATCCGGGCACGATCGTTCACTTCAGAACGTCCGACTGAAGATTTTGAACTAAAGGCGGAATCTATCCCGCCACCACGGCAAGCCTGCCGCCCATAGATTTCATGTTTTTGCCTGGCAGGGAGACCGTCTCTCGCCAGCAACAACAGACCCACTGCAAAATCCGCGCCCACTCGGATGGAAATGACTCGCGTATTGAAAACTGGACAGTTTTCGTCACAGTCACATCAAACGCAAAACACCGATGCAATCAACAGCCAGATTCCACCCTTCCACAGGCTCACGATGGTGGCTGGTCGCGCTCCTCGCCGTCTGGCTTCCGGCCTTGTCCCCCGCCGTGGAGATCACCGTCTTCGCCGCCGCGAGCCTGACCGAAAGCCTCAAAGAAATCGCCGCCACCTATGAAAAGAAAACCGGCGACAGGATTTTGTTGAACTTCGGCGCGTCCAGTTTTCTGGCCCGACAAATCGAGGAAGGCGCGCCCGCCGACATCTTTTTCTCCGCCGACGAAGCCCGGCTGGACGGACTGGAAACGAAGGGGCTCATCGTAAAAGAATCGCGCCGCAGCGTCCTCGCCAACTCGCTCGTCATCATCACTGCCGCCGACAGCCCGCTGCAGATCAAATCGGTCGACGAATTGACCCGGGTGAAGCGTTTCGCGCTGGCCGATCCCAAGACGGTGCCGGCCGGAATTTACGCGCGCCAATATCTGGAAAAGGTCCGGCTCTGGCAGACGCTCGAACCGAAGGTGGTGCCCGTGGACAACGTCCGCGCGGTCCTCGCCGCCGTCGAATCCGGCAACGTGGATGCCGGGATGGTTTACGACACCGATGCCGCCATCTCGAAAAAAATCAAACTCGCCTGCCGGATCCCCGCGGCGGAAACTCCGGATATCAGCTACCCGCTGGCCGTGATCAAGTCCTCCAAACACCTCGCCGCCACCCGGAAATTTGCCGGGCATCTCGCGTCCGAAGAGGCCGGACGCATCTTTGCCAAACACGGCTTCATCGTCCGGAAACCAGCCGTATGACCGTCGAGGAATGGCAGATCGTCTGGTTCACCGCCTGGGTTTCGGCTCTCAGCACGGTGCTCATCCTTCCATTCGGACTGGGCGTGGCGTGGCTGCTGGCGCGGCGCGAATGGCCCGGCAAATCGCTCGTCGAAACCCTCGTCGCCTTGCCGCTCGTCCTGCCGCCAGTCGCGACCGGCCTGCTCCTCCTGAAACTGTTTGGACGCCGCGGAGCCATCGGCGGTTTTCTCCATGACACCATCGACCTCGACATCATCTTCACCTGGCGCGGCGTGCTGCTGGCGCTGGGCGTGATGTCCTTCCCGCTGCTCGTGCGCTCCGCCCGCGCGGCGTTTGAGGAGGTCAACCCGCGCCTCGAACAGATCGCGCGCACGCTCGGCGCGGGAAACTTTCGCGTCTTCTGCACCGTCACGCTGCCGCTGGCCGGGCGCGGCATTCTTGGCGGGATGATCCTCGCGTTTGCCCGCGCTCTCGGGGAATTCGGCGCGACCATCATGGTTGCCGGCAACATTCCTGGAAAAACCTCCACCCTCTCGCTCGCCATTTTTCAATCCGTGCAGCTCGGCGAAGACGCGCATGCCTACCGTCTGCTGGGGGTGTCCGTTGCGCTGGCGTTTCTGGCCGTGTGGGGCGGCGAAATCCTCAACCGGCGGCGCAAAAGATTGCAATGAACCTGCGCCTGAAAAACATCTCGCTGCCGCTGGCCGGCTTCACGCTGGAGATCGATGTCGAACTGCACAGCCAGGTCACCGCCATCTTCGGCCCGTCCGGCGCGGGCAAGACCTCGCTGCTCGACACCCTCGCCGGATTGCGCCGCCCCCGTTCCGCCTTCATCGAGCTGAACGGCCGCGTCCTGACCGACACGGCGGCGGGCGTGGAAGTCCCCACCCGCCTGCGCGAAATCGGTTACGTGCCACAAGACCTCGCGCTCTTCCCCCACCTGTCCGTCCGGCGCAATCTGCTCTTCGGCCACAAGCCCGAGGCCGAGTCGCATCCGCTCTTCAACTTCGATCATGTGGTGAAAGTTTTGGAAATCGGCTCCCTCATCGAGCGCGGCGTGAACCTGCTCTCCGGCGGTGAAAAACAGCGCGTGACCCTGGCCCGCGCCCTCCTCTCCTCGCCGCGCCTGCTGCTGCTGGACGAGCCACTTTCCAGCCTGGACGCGAAATTGAAAAGCCAGATTCTCCCCTACCTCCAGCGCGTGCGGGACGAGTTTCACCTGCCCATGCTCTATGTGACGCACGATGAGTCGGAAGCCCTCGCGCTCTGCGAGGAAGCCCTCGTCATGGAGCGCGGGCGGCTGGTTGGGCAGCGCAAATGTTGACGGGCCGAGCCGCCGAAGTGGCCGCCTCCTTCAAAGCGCGGGTTGAAATGAGACGATGAACTCAGGCGGCCTGCGCGGCGCGGGAGGCGGCCAGGTCGGTCTTGCGCTGGTTGAGCGTGCGGAAAAATTCCCAGCCTTCGCGCAGCCGGCGAACGCAGACATCCTTGTCCGCGAGCATCGTCTTGATGATGCGCAGAATCGGTTTCGGGCGCAGATAATACTGGCGGTAGAAGCGGTCCACGGACTCGAAAATCTCCTCTTTGCTCAGGCCGGGATATTCGAGCGTCGATTGCTGCAGGCCGTCGTCTTCGATGAGGTCGGTCTTGTCCTTCTTGGCGAACCAGCCGTTCTGGCGGGCCATTTCGTAAAGCTCGGTGCCGGGATAGGGCGCGGCGAGCGAGACCTGGATGCTGAACACGTCGAGGTCCATCGCGTAACGGATGGTCTGCTCGATGGTCTCCTTCGTCTCGACCGGCAGGCCGAGAATGAAGGTGCCGTGGATGATCACGCCAAGCTCCTTGCAGGCCTTGGTGAACTGCCTGGCTTCCTCGATGGTGATGCCCTTCTTGATGCGGTTGAGAATTTCCTGGTTGCCGGATTCGTAGCCGACGAGGAAGAGGCGCAGGCCGCAGTCTTTCATCAGCTTGATCGTCTCGTAATTCACATTCGCGCGGCTGTTGCAGCTCCAGGTCATGCCGAGGGGCTTGAGTTTCTGCGCGATTTCGCGGGCGCGCGGGAGGTTCGCGGTGAAGGTGTCGTCATCGAAGAAAAATTCCTGGACCTGCGGGAAAAGTTTTTTCGCGTGGGTCATTTCGGCGGCGACGTTCTCTGGCGAGCGGACGCGATACTTGTGGCCGCCGATGGTCTGCGGCCAGAGGCAGAAGGTGCATTGCGCCGGGCAGCCGCGACCGGTGTAAAGCGAGAGATACGGGTCTTTGAGGTAGCCGATGGTGTATTTCTCGATCTCGAGGTCGCGCTTGTAAACGTCCGTGACCCACGGCAGCGCGTCCATGTCGTGAATGAGGGCGCGCTCCTTGTTGTGCGCGATCTTGCCGTCCTTCCAATAGGAAAGCCCGTCCACTTCGGAGAGCGGCCGGTCTTCGGCGACTTCCTTGCAGGTGAAATCAAATTCCTTGCGGCCCACCCAGTCAATGGCCCGGGAAGCCTTCAAGGTTTCCGTCGGCAGCACGGCGGCGTGCGCGCCGATGAAGCCGATGGTCGTGGCGGGCCGCTGCGCCTTGATCGCCTCGGCGACCTTGCAGTCGTTTTTCAGCGAGGGCGTGGAGGTGTTAATGATGACGTGGTCGAAATTTTTCGCCTCGGCCAGACAGGCCTTCACGTCGATGTCGTGGGGCGGGCAATCCATGAGCTTGCTGTTCGGCACGAGCGCGGCGGGCTGCGCGAGCCAGGTCGGATACCAGAAGGAACGAATCTCGCGCTTGGCCTGGTAGCGCGAGCCGGCGCCGCCGTCAAAGCCGGCGAAGGAGGGAGGGGAGAGGAACAAGGTTTTGCTCATGTGATAAAAATTTCTGTGATTCGTGTGCGGATGGTGCTGCCGGTGCCGCGGAGGAACTATTCCTTCGCACCCGTTTTCCCGTCGGCAATTTTCGCCAGCAGCTCGTCGCGCTGCGTCGTGTCGCCGGTGCCGCAGGAGTCGCCTTCTTCGTGCGTGTGGCTTTCCTCCTTGCGGGAGAAGGCGGCCTGCGCGCCGTGCATCGCGGCGCGGGGGGAATTGATCGCGGCCTTGGCTTCGGCCAGATGCCCTTTGCCGACGGACACGCCGTTGAAGGCCAGGACGTTTTTGCCGGGCAGGTAGGGTTTGGGCTTCGCGCCGAAGTTGTATTTGATGTTCTTCCAGTTGTCGCCGGACTGGTAATTGGTGCCGAGCGCGCCGCTCGGATCGTAGCCGCAATGCACCATGCAGTTCTCGCAGCGCGGGTCGCGGGCCACGCCGTCCACCACGCCGTATTTCATCCAGTCCACCTTCGTGAGCATTTCCTGGTAGCCGGCGTAATGGCCGTCGGTCATCAGGTAGCAGGGGGCTTTCCAGCCGCGGACGTTGCGGGTGGGAATGGCCCAGGCGGTGCAGGTCAGTTCGCGTTTGCCGGCGAGGAATTCCTGATAGACCGGCGTCCCGAAGATGGTGAACTTCTCACCCCACTCCTGGATACGCGCGAATTTCTGCCGCGTCATTTTGCGCGTCAGGAAAAAATCTTCCGGCTGTTTGCCGAGGCGCTTGACCATGTCCTTCTTGGCGGCGTCGTATTCGTAGCCGGGAGAAATCGTGTGGCCGTCCACTTCGAGCGAGCTGAGAAACTCAAACATGCTCTCCAGTTCCTGCACGTCGGTTTCCTTATAGACCGTCGTGTTCGTCGCGGTCTGGTAGCCGAGAATCTTCGCCATCTTGATCGCCTCGATGCATTCCTTGAAGACGCCTTCACGCTCGACGATCAGGTCGTGCGTGTATTCGAGGCCGTCCACATGGACGTTCCAATACATCCATTTGCTCGGCTTGATCGTGGGGCGGCCGTCGTGCCTGCCCTTGCGAATGGTCTCGGCGTCCTTTTCGGTGATGAGTTTTTCGGCGAGCAGTTTGGATATTTTCAACTCCATCTTCGGGCTGAAGTGGGCGGCCATGTAGTCGCGCATTTTTTTGCGCATGAACATGCCGTTGGTGCAGATGTAAATCACCCGGTGCTGTTCGTGCAGGCCTTTGACCAACTCCTCGATCTTCGGATAAATGAGCGGCTCGCCGCCGCAGATGCTCACCATCGGCGCGTCGCACTCGACCGCCGAGGCCAGGCAGTCCTCCAGGGGCATCATGTCCTTGAGGTTGGTGGAGTATTCGCGGATGCGTCCGCAGCCGGTGCAGGTCAGGTTGCAGGTGTGCAGCGGTTCAAGCTGCAGCACCATGGCAAACTTTGGCGTGCGAAGCGTCTTGTGTTTAATGATGTGCTTGGCGATTTTCGCCGTCAGCGCCAGTGGAAAACGCATAGTATTTAATTTGCTTGGGCCAGGGTTGGCCCCGCCGCAAGGGACGGAACCGAATCGGCCGACGGCGCGGGCTGATGAAGCAGCAGGCCCGGCAGACCGTAGCCGGGCAGGATGAAGTCCAGCGGCGACACGCTTCTGGAGGCGTTAAAACCGCCGCATCCGGCACAAACGGCCAAGGCCGTTGCGAGGATTATCAAACGGAGTAACTTCCAGCTACCGTTCATTCCCGCAGTATAGAAAGGGTCAACATGATAACAATGATTAATTCGGAACATGATAGGAACGGCGGGGTCCACCGGTTCGCGGGGGATGGCGCGGCTATCCGGCAGTGGCCCGGCCTCCTGCTTTCAACCCTGCTCGCAGCGGCAAGTTTCGCCCCGGCCGGCGCCGCCGACTCGTCGGTCTTCGCCGAGCGCGCTTTCCGCAGCTACGAAAAGTGCCGCCTGCGCCTCCAGGCCGACGCCACCAACACCGTGGCCGGCTGGCAGTTTGCCCGGGCCTGCTTCGAGTGGGCCGAATTCGCCACCAACGACACCCAGCGCGCGGGCCTCGCCGAACGCGGCATCGCCGTCACGCGCGACGTGATCGGGCGCGAACCCAATCTCGGCGCGGCCCATTATTATCTGGCCATGAACCTCGGCCAGTCCGCCCGCACCAAAATCCTCGGCGCGCTTTCCCTCGTCGAGGAAATGGAAACTGAATACAAGCTCGCCCGCATCCTCGATCCCAAGCTGGATTTCACCGGCCCGGCCCGTTCCCTCGGCCTGCTCTACGTGGACGCCCCCGGCTGGCCGGTCAGCATCGGCAGCAATGGCAAGGCGCGCACACTCCTGCGCGAGGCCGTCAAGGGCAGCCCGGATTTCCCGGAGAACCGGTTCTGTTTGATCGAAACCTATCAGAAGTGGAATGAGCGGACGAACGCGGCCGCCGAGGTCAAGGCCACCGCCGTCCTGCTGCCCGCTGCGCGGAAGAAATACTCCGGTGAAGAATGGGAGTCCAGTTGGGCCGACTGGGAAATTCGCTGGCGCAAAATCACCAACGCCATCACCGGGCCGGGGCCGGCCGCGCCCAAGGCGGAGAAGTGAGCCGGACGAAAGAGCGGTGCGGCTGGTGCGCGGAATGTTTTTCAAACACCAGAAAAGAAACAGCCGTCTCCCTCGTGAGGAAGACGGCTGTTCTTGAAGTCTAAAAGGCTGCGGCCGACCGCAGAATTATTGGGCGGGGGGCTGACCACCGGCACCGCCACGACCACGACCACGACCACCGGCCCCGCCGCCCCCGGGCGGCTGGCCGGCGGCGCCACCACCGGGCGCGGCACCACCGTTACGGAAGCCGCCTTGACCACCGGCTCTAGGGCCGGCGGCACCAGTCCCGCCCTGGCCGCCACCACCAAAGCCACCGCCACCGAAGCCGCCCGACAGCATCATGGTGCCCATGCGGGAGGTGAGCAACGACTCGCGTTGCTCAGGCTTGAGGGTCGGAGCGAGGGTGGAAAGGGCCTTGGCGCGCAGCATCAACATCTCGGTCTGAATTTTCGAGACGGCATCCGCCTTTTCCTGCACCACTTTCTCGTCGTATTTCTCGGCGAGGATGGCCTGCATGAGTTCCTTTTGCGCGGCCGTGAGTTTGTCCTGGAGCTTCTTCAACTCGTCGGTGTTTTTAGTCGAGGCTTCACGCAGGAGTTCCCGCTGCTTCTCGTCCAGGTTAAAGCCGCCGCCAAATCCGCCGCGCCCGCCGGGTTGATTGCCGCCGCCGCGACCACCTTGTCCGCCGCCCGCCGGGGGGACGGTGCCCGCACCGGCAGGCGGGGTTGGAATCGGATCGGCGGCGATGACGACGAGCGAACTGAGGAGGCCGGTGACGAGCATGGCGCCCGCGCAACGGGCGAGGAGGTTCTTTTTCATAATTTTAGGCTGCATTTTTCGGGCGTTGACTGGACTCCGCCGACGGCCCGGCCCCGGCGGAGTTCGCCTTAAAGTCATGCGACCTGGCGGCGAATTATTTCCCTGCTAGACCGGGCGTCCGGCGAATTGGTTACATTATTTGTAACCAAACATTGCGCCGCCAGTCTTTCACTTCTGACGACCCGGCCAAATCTCACGAACATTGAAATGAATCCAAAAACTCCCCCCGTGCTGACCAGTCCGTCGCGCGCCCGACTGCTCGGATCACGCGGCCGGCAGCTGGTGCTCGTGGCCGTGGTGGTGGTGGTGGCCGGATTTGTTCTGTGGAACTGGCTAGCCGGTCCGCGCGAGCCTTGGCGGGTGCGCTGGAGCGTCCAGCGGTATCTCAAAAAGCAGGCGCGCACCGGCGATTTCAAAGTCGAGTTTACGTTTCCTTCCAAGGCCGAGATGGCGCAGGCCCCGGCCAAACCCGGCAGGCCGGCGAAACGGGCGATGTCCGCCAAGGATTTCGAGACGCTGCTCGATGAATACTACGCGCTGAAAGGCGCCGCGCTCGTTCTGGAGCGGGAGATGGCGAACAGCGCGGTCCAATTGCCCAAGCTCAAGGCGCAGGTGGACGAACTGGCCCGGCAAATCGCCGATGGAACGACCGCCAACCAGCTCGAGCTTGCGGCCGAACTCTCGGCGTTGCGCGATCAGATGGCGGCCTGGCAAAAGAAAGCCGCCGCCCAGCCCGATCTAGAGGCGAAAGAAGCGGCGCTGGCGCCCATCGTGAGCGCCCTCTGGGATTATCACCGCGCGCGGCTGGCGGAAAAACAGACCCCCGAAGCGTTGAACGCGAGCGGTTCTGCCGCGGACCTCGCCAAGCTCAAGACGGACACCCGCCAGAAACTCAGCGAGGCCGGCAGCTACTCGGAGATGTACAAGCTCATCGGCCAGGAAACCTGGGTCGCCAGCCAACTGCTCGACAGTGCCAATCCCGCCCACCGCCGCGCGGGCGTGAACCTCGCGATGGATGCCGCCCGCCAGGCGATGGCCGAACCCCAGAACGGCTGGGTGGCCGCACGCATCTGCGAGGGCTATGTCCTCCCCAACCTCGATCTGGCCGATGACCTCAACCCCCGCTCGCCGTTTCATGCCGACACGCTCCTGACCGCCTGCGCCGATATTTTCCGGGGCAACAACGAGTTCGACAACGTGGTCCGCACCTACCAGATTTTTCTCGCGCGCGGCCAGTCGGCGACCCGCACCGACTGGGCGCGGGCGCAAATCGCCATGGCCTACGATTCGGCCAATGACCCGAAACACGCGCTGCAATACATCCGGAAAATCCAGGCGACGAACAATTTCTCCTGGCTGGTCCGCAATGTTCCCCGGCTGGAGCAGCAGTTGAAGAACCGGTAAACCGCACTCCGCCGACCTCTCTTTATGAAAACAATATTTACACTGCGCGCCGCCGCCAGACTGGCGCTGCTCGTTTCCGCACTCGGCTTCGACCTCCCGACCGCCGCAGCGGCCGCCGCCGCCGCCGATCAAAACTGGCCACAATGGCGCGGGCCGCAGGGCACCGGCCTGGCTCCGGCGGGCAGTCCGCCCATCACCTGGAGCGAGACGAGCAACCTCAAGTGGAAGGTGAAAATTCCCGGCGGCGGCCTGTCCACGCCGATCATCTGGGACAATCGCGTCTTCGTGCAAACCGCCCTTCCCGCCGCCAATAAGAATGCGGCCGCCGGTGCCGCGCCGGCGGATCAAGCGGGAACGCCACCGCGCCGCCGTCCCGGCGGTGGCGGCGGCGGCGGGCAGCAGCCAAGCGAGGCCTACCAATGCGTGCTGCTCTGCCTGGACCGTCAGACCGGAAAAACCCTCTGGCAACAAACTGCCCGCGAAGAAACTCCCAACGAAGGCCATCATTCCGACGGCAGCTACGCGGCCTATTCGCCAGTCACCGACGGCCAGCTCGTCTTCGCCTACTTCGGTTCGCGCGGGCTGCATTGCTACGACCTCGAAGGCAATTTGAAATGGAGCCAGGACTTTGGCGACATGCGGATCGCGAACGGCTTCGGCGAAGGCAGTTCGCCCGTGCTCTCCGGCGACACCGTGGTGGTCAACTGGGATCACGAGGGCGACTCCTTCATCATCGCGCTCGACAAGCACACCGGCAAAACCCTCTGGAAGCAGACGCGCGACGAGCGCACCTCTTGGGCCACGCCGCTCCTCGTCCAGCACGAAGGCAAAACACAGGTCGTCACCGCCGCCACCCGCAAAATCCGCAGCTACGATCTCGCCACCGGCAAACTGCTCTGGGAATGCGCCGGACTGACGGCGAATGTGATTCCGACTCCGGTCGCCGGCAACGGGCTGGTCTATGCCATCAGCGGATTTCGCGGCAACGCGCTGCTCGCGATCCGCCTCGGCCGCGCGGGCGATCTCACCGGGACCGACGCCATCGCCTGGAGCTACCACCGCAGCACGCCCTATGTGCCGTCGCCGTTGCTCTGCGGCGACCGGCTTTACTTCTTCGCCGGCAACATCGGAGTGCTCACCTGCTTCAACGCCAAGACCGGCGGCCTGCTGATCGACGCCGAGCGCCTCGACGCCTTGCAGGGCGTCTATGCCTCGCCCGTGGGCGCCGGCGGCCGCGTCTATCTCACCGGGCGCAACGGCGCGACGGTCGTCATCAAGCAGTCGGACAAAATTGAAATGCTCGCGACCAACCGGCTCGACGACCGCATCGACGCCTCGCCGGCGGTGGCGGGCGGGGAACTCTTCCTGCGCGGCCGCAATTCTCTCTATTGCATCGCGGAGAAATAAGTGGTCGAATCAGGAGTCAGCAACGAATCACCGGACCATAATGGCCACCAACCAAAACCATCCCATGAATGCGACGAACCTGAACCACCAAATCCATCTCCAGCAAAACCGCCGCCGCTTCCTGCGCGGCCTCGGCCTGGGCGCCGCCTTCTTCACCGTGTCCGGCGCGTTTGCCGAGCAGCTCGCCCTCACGCCGCCGCAGTCCGAGGGGCCGTTCTATCCTGACAAGCTGCCGCTCGACACGGACAACGACCTCATCATCCTCAACAACGGCCTCACCCCCGCCGTCGGTGAGATCACCCATCTGAGCGGCCGCGTCCTCGACGCCCAGGGCCAGCCCATCCGCAACGCGCTCGTCGAAATCTGGCAGGTCGATAACAACGGCGTTTACCTCCACACCCAGGACGTCCATGCGAAGCGCGACGCGAACTTCCAGGGCTTCGGCCGCTTCCTCACCGGCACGGCCGGCGAATATTATTTCCGCACCATCAAGCCGACGCTCTACCCCGGCCGCACGCGCCACATCCACGTCGCCGTGAAAATGAAGGGCCGCGAAAAATGGACGACGCAGCTTTACGTAAAAGGCGAGCCGACCAATGACAAGGACGGCATCTACCGCAGCCTCAAGACCGCCGCCGCCCGCGACGCGCTGACCGTTGATTTCGCGCCAATCAAGGATTCGAAAACCGGGGAGCTGGCCGCGAAGTTCGATCTCGTGATGGGCTTCACCCCGCAAGTCTGACGTGAAATTTTTCACCTCCTGCCTGGCGGCGTGGTGGTTGACGGCGGCCCTCGGTCACGCGCAAAACCCCGGCCGTCCGCCGCGCCCCGACCGGCCGCCTGATTTCAACGGGCGTCCCGACTTCAACCGGCCTCCTCCTTTCGGCGAAGACGGCCCGCCGCCCTTCGGTCCCGGCGGTCCCCCGCCCTTCGGCGAAAACGGGCCGCCCCCCGGTCGCGGTCCCGGCGGCGGTCCCGGCGGCATGGGGCCGATGCAGGAACAGGTGAAGCTGGTCAAACAATTCGACCTGGACGGCGATCAGCGCCTCAACTCCGCCGAACGCCACGCCGCGCGCGAATTTCTCGCGAAGGAAAAAGCCGCCGGCCGCGGTGGACGCCGCCCCGGCCCGCGCGGGGGCAATGACAACCAGCCGCCGCCCGCGCCCGGCCCCAAGCTCTCGCCGTCCGCCGTGAAATCCTTTCCCGACGCGCCGCTCTACGATCCCAAAACGCTCCGCACCGTCTTCCTCGAATTTGAAAACGCCGCCTGGGAAAGCGAACTGGCCGACTTTTATCACACCGACGTCGAAGTGCCCGCGCAGCTTTCCGTGGACGGCAAATCCTACCCCGACGTGGGCGTCCACTTCCGCGGCGCGTCGTCGTTCTTCACCGTCGGCGCGGGCCGGAAGCGTTCGCTGAATCTCTCGCTCGATTTCGTCCACGACGAACAGCGGCTGCTCGGCTATCGCACGTTGAACCTGCTCAACGCCCATGCCGACCCGACCTTTCTCCGGTCCGTGCTCTTCCACCAGATCGCCCGCGAATACCTCCCCGCGCCCCAGGCCAACTTTCTGCGCGTGGTCATCAACGGCGAAAGCTGGGGCGTCTATGTGAACGTCCAGCAGTTCAACAAGGATTTCGTGAAGGACTCGTTCGGCACCACCCACGGCGCGCGCTGGAAGGTGCCCGGCAGTCCGCGCGCCCAGGGCGGGCTGGCCTATCTGGGCGAGAACGTGGCCGACTACCGGAAGCACTACCAAATCAAATCCAAGGATGATCCCAAGTCGTGGGCCGACCTCATCAAACTCTGCCGCGTGTTGAATCAGACCGCGCCCGACAAGCTGGAAGCCGCCCTCGCGCCGCTCCTCGACCTCGACGGCGTGCTGAAATTTCTCGCGCTCGACAACGCCCTCATCAATGACGACGGCTATTGGGTCCGCACCAGCGACTACAGCATCTATCAGGATGAACAAGGCCGCTTCCACCTCATCCCCCAGGACGCCAACGAAACTTTCCGTCTGCCACAAAGTCCCGGCGGCCCCGGTGGCGGCCGAGGCCCAGGCGGCGGTGGTCCCGGCGGCGGCGCGAGGACCAATGTCATCAAGGGCGTCGAACTCGACCCGCTCACCGGAGCCAACGATCCGAGCAAACCGCTCCTCCAAAAACTGCTGGCCGTGCCCGCGCTCAAGGCCCGTTATCTCGGCCACGTCCGCACCATCGCCGAACAATCGCTCGACTGGAACAAGCTCGGCCCGCTCGCGCAGCAATATCAATCCCTCATCGCCGCCGACGTGAAAACGGACACGCACCGGCTCGATTCCTTCGAGGCCTTCACCAGAAGCGTGACGGAGGACGGGGAGTCCGTGGGCGGCCGCGGCCCGCAGCGCGGCATCAGCCTGAAGAAGTTCGTGGAGGACCGCCGCGCGTTCCTGCTGAACCATCCGGCGGTCAAGGCGGCCGCTCCGATGGTGAAGGCGGTCCGTTGAATCATTTTCCCCGGCCGCGTCCGGGGCTGCGCCGCTCACGTGGGGACGGGGCAGCACGGCGATGAAGGGCCTGCGATCTCCAGCGCGCCGGCCCGACGGCGCATCGCCGGGCGTGCATCTCCGTTTTTTGCAACCTGGTTGGGCGGTCGTGGCCGTTCTCCCTCCCTCCTGAACCTCGTAGCCGCCGCTGTGAAGCGGCGGCTTGTTTTCGAGGCCGGTTTGGCAGCGGAAAGATCAGCCGCGCCTTCACAGGCGCGGCGACAAGATCTAGGGGTTCGCCGCGCGAAAATAGTTTCGGAGAATTCTCACCCCGGCCCTCTCCCGCTGGGAGCAACATACAAGAGGGGGCCGCACGTCCGCGTCCCGGCAGCCCAACGTCTCCAGTGGCACGAGGCGGCGGCCCAGCGTCTCTCTCTCCCTCGGAGGGTGAAAAGCTGCGGAATCCTGGGAGCCACGATCACGACCAAACTGCCCGGCAATAAACTGAGATGCGCCCATCGCCGTGCAAAACCCCGCCATTGGACTTGCCGGATAATTCCCCGGCCCTCCATACTCCGCCCACCTATGAAAACCAACCTGCTCGCCGCCCTCCTCCTGTCGATCACGCCCGCCGTCTTGGCCGCCGCACTCGAAACCAAGCCGAACGATCCTTACTACGAAAAATTTCAGCCGCGCCAAGCGCCGCAGCCCCCCGAACTCCTCCTGCAAAAGGGCGACCGCCTCGCCATCATCGGCGACTCGATCACCGAGCAGAAGATGTATTCGCGCATCATGGAGACCTACCTGACGGTGTGCGCGCCGGAACTGGAAGTCAGCGTGCGCCAGTATGGCTGGGGCGGCGAGACCGCGCCGGGCTTCCTCTCGCGCATGACCAACGACTGCCTCCGCTTCAAGCCCACCATCGCCACCACCTGCTACGGCATGAACGACCACGGCTACGGCCCGTACCGTCCCGACATCGGCGACCGCTACCGCAAGGCCTCCACCGCCATCGTGCAATCCTTCAAGGCCAACGGCGTGCGCGTCATCCAAGGCTCGCCCGGCTGTGTCAGCAAAAAAGCCGAGGCGCTGAACCTGAACCTCTGCGAACTGCGCAACATCGGCATTGAAATCGCCGAGTCCGAGATGGTCGGGTTCGCCGATGTGTTCTGGCCGATGTTCACCGCCGGCCACGACGCCCAGTTGAAATACGCCCCCACCTACGCGATTGCCGGCGGCGACGGCGTGCATCCGGGCGGCGCGGGCCACCTCGTGATGGCCTACGCCTTCCTGAAGGCGCTCGGACTCCACGGCGAGATCGGCCGCGTGGACGTGAACCTCGAAACTGGCGCCGCCACGTCGATTCCCGGCCACCAGATTGTCTCCTCCAAGGGCGGCGTGGTAGAAATCAAAAGTGCCCGCTACCCGTTCTGCGCCGAAGGCCCGGCCAACACCGACGGCAGCCTCCGCTCCGGCATGACGCTGGTCCCGTTCAACAGCACGCTGAACCGCTTCCTGCTCGTCGCCAGCGGCGGCAAGGCGGCCAGCTACAAGGTCACCTGGGGCGCGGAAACCAAAACCTATTCCGCCGCGCAACTCTCCAAAGGCGTGAACCTCGCCGACGATTTTGCGGTCAACCCGTTTTCCGAGGCGTTCAAGAAAGTCGATGCCGCCGTGGCCGCCAAGCAGGGCTACGAGACGCACCAGATCAAGAATGTTTTCCACGGCGCGGAGTTCAAGTTCGAGCCGGAGACGATGCTGTCCCTGACGGAGCGCATCCGCGCGCCGCTCGTCACCGCCATCAAGACGGCCTTCGTGCCCGTGACGCACACGATCAAAATCGTGGCCGAGTAAGCCCTGCATCGACGGGCGGATTTCATGTGGAAGCGGGACGGCCGCCCGTAGCGGCGACGCCCTCGTCCCATTTTTCCCGCCGCTTTTTGGTGAGCCGCCACCGCGCGGGCGCTTTCGCTCTCACGCCGTCCGGCACAGTTCCAAAAACTGCGCCTCGTCCAGAACCGGCACGCCGAGTTTCTGCGTCCAGCTCGTTTCAATGACTTCTGTGCAGCAGCGGCAATTGGGGATCGTTTCGCTTCAAAGCTTCAACCCAATGCTCCTCTTGGATAATTGCCGGAGTGCCGTGCTGTCGTCGGGCCAAAATGGCTGACTCGATTTTGT
>CANMZY010000025.1:0-17318 GCA_947502425.1 Verrucomicrobiales bacterium | reverse complement strand
ACGACCTGTTTGCCGGTCACGCTGTGGTAAAAAAGCACCAGGTCGCCGCGCCGCATCGCGCGGAGATGATTTCGCGCCTGGAAATTGCGGACGCCGGTCCAGACCGCGCGCCCGTCCTGGACGAAGGCCGTCCACGAGTAGGCGGCGGGTTCAGATTTCACGAGCCAGTGGTTGTCTGCCATGCGCGGGAAGCTGACATGAACGGGGCTGATGCGGCGAATATTTATTCGGGGTGGGGCAGCGGGGTTGGGAGTTCCGCGTCTGCGCGGCCAGGGTGTTGCATGCCCGAACCGCGTAAACGCGGAACTCCAAACGACGACAACGCCCGGCGTCTCTCCTCAGTCCACCGGCCAGCGGCCGAGCAGTTGCAGGTCGTCCACGAGAAATTCGCGCGGGCCGTCGGCAATGAACTCGATGGTAAAGAGGTCGAGGCCGAGGCGGGGGATTTTGGGAAACGAACTGAAGGGCAGCTCGACCCGCTGCCATTGCGCGGTGAGCGGAACGTCCCCAGCGCGCACGGCCACGACCTGGTTGGTCGTGAAGGCGTGGGCCAGGAGCGTGAAGCGGGCGTGGCCGGTTCCTTCGCGCGCGCGCAGCCAGACGGAGAGGCCGCGCGCCCCGTGCTCTTCCGCAGACCAACCGCGCACCCGCGTGGTGGCGACGGCGACGGATTTTTTTCCGGCGGGAACGGCGGCGACGAGCGCGGCCTTGCCGTTTTTTACCGGCGTGCCGGCCTTCAATTCCGCCGCGCCGCCGGAGAGCAGCCACCAGCTTTCCAGCCCCTCCTCGAAGCCTTCGAGGAACGGCCAGAAAATCCGCGTCGGCTCCTCCAGCCCCAGCGCGCGGGGCCGGGCCAGGCGCATCGGCGAAATGTTCGTGCCGGCGCGGACGAAGTAAATGACCGGCACATCGAGCGAATCGACCGGGATGAAGGCCTCCCAATTTTCACCGTGCGGTTGCATCGGAGACGAGCGCCAGTCGCGGGCCGGCCAGTGGCCGGGATCGTCCGCGCTCGCCACCAGCGTCAGGCCGACGGGCGCGGTTTTCGAGGGCCAGGAGATTTTCAGTTTGCCCGCGAGCGCCTCGGCGTGGAGCGCGCCGAAGATTTCTGAACGGACGACATTGGTGCCGGTGGAGGAAGGATACTCGTAATGATTCGTCAGCCAGAGATCGCCGGCGATTTTTTCAGCGGCGCCCGAGGTTGCGGGGAAGAGAAAGGCGAAACTCAGGCAGGCCAAGGCAAGCCGGCAACGAAAACATTTCCGGGAAAGATCCCGGGGATTTGGGGCGGACGGGGATGGCCGGGTGAGACTCCGCGGAGCCGGGCCCGTGTCTGGCGATGCTGAAACGCCGGACAAGGTGGGGCGTGTCACCCCGTGCTCGCCGTCGGGCGGTTTTGAATGTGGGAACATTTTGTTGCCACCGCGCGGCGCGCACGGAGTGACGCGCCCCACCTTGCGAACGCTGGAAGCCCGCCTGGTCGCTCGGTCGGCCACAGGGCTTCAGGTGTAAAGTTCGTTGACCGTCGCGCCTTCGGCGAGAATTTCCACGGGACGGCCTTCCGGGGTGAGCAACTGCTTGCGCGGATCGATGCCCAGCGCCTCATAAACCGTGTGGCAGATGTCCGCCGGGCTGACGGGCCGGTCGGTCACGGTACTGCCGGTCTTGTCGGTCGCGCCAATGATTTTGCCGCCTCGCACGCCGGCGCCCGCGCAGAGGATCGAGCCGGCATAACCCCAATGGTCGCGGCCGGCGTCCTTGTTCACTTTGGGAGTGCGCCCAAATTCGCCCATGCAGAGGACGAGCGTGTCCTTGAGCAGGCCGCGGTCGGAGAGGTCGTTGATCAGCGCGGCGAATCCCTGGTCGAATTGCGGGAGCTTCTTATCGAGGCCCTCGAAAATTTTCGCGTGATGATCCCAGCCGCCGCTGTTCACGGTGACGAACCGGACGCCGCTCTCGACCAACCGCCGCGCGAGCAGGCAGCTTTGTCCAAATTCGTTCCGACCATACAGGTCGCGGGTCTTCTCGTTTTCCTTCTCGATGTCGAAAGCTGATTTGGCGTCAGGCGAAAGAATCATCTCCGCGGCCTTGCGTTGAAACTCGTCGTAGGTGGCGATCTGGTCGTTGCCCTCGATGGTGCGCGCCAGGTGATCGACCGCCTTCAGGAGTGACTGCCGGCGCTCTTGTTGTTCGGGCTTCATTGGCTGCGCCATCGAGAGGTCGCGCACTTTGAATTCTTTCGCGTTCGGATCGCCGGCCTTGAACGACTCGAAGCGTCCGCCGAGCCACGCGCTCCTGCCGAGCTCCCAGGTGAACGACGGATTCTTCGGCACCGCGACGTAGGGCGGCACCTTGCCGGTGAATCCCGTCTCGTGCGCCACCACCGCGCCCATCGCCGGATGATCGCCAAACGGCGTGCCGAAACGGCCGGACAAAACCCAGTTGGTCGCGGTCTCGTGATGATCGTTGCCGTGCATCTGCGAGCGGATGAGCGCGACCTTGTCCATCGTCTGCGCCATCTTCGGCAGCAGTTCGCAGACGCGCGTGCCGGTGACATTGCTGGCGATGCTCTTGTATTTGCCGCGAATCTCCTCGATCGCGTCAGTCTTCATGTCGAACGAATCGTGGTGCGAGATGCCGCCACCGAGAAAAACCAGCAGGACCGACTTGGCGCGCGGCCCGCGGGTCGGGGCGGCGGCGGCCATCTTTTCCATCGAGAGCAGTCCGCCGAGCGAAAGCCCGAGCGGCGCGAGCGCGCCGACGCGGAGAAAGTCGCGGCGCGACCAGCCGTTACAGTAACGGTGGGCGGTTTGGTTCAGGGAAATGTCGATCATGGAAGTGGCGGGTTAATGGTTGAAGGCAAATTCCTTGGTGTTGAGCAAGGCCCAGAACAGGTCGGCATAAACTTCGTCGCGCGCGCCGCCGCCGGCCAAAGCCTTGTTGAACGCAGATTGTTCGGCGGCGGTCGGTGGTCGTCCGAGCGTGCTCAGAAAAATTTTACGGGCGACGCGCGCGTCGTCCTTTTCCTTGAGCAGCGTGACGAGGCGTCCGTCGGTGGCGCGCAATTTTTTCGTCAGTTCGTCGCCGCTTTGCAGGTGGAGCAGTTGCGGCAGCGTCACCGCCCCGCTGCGTTCGCAGGCGCAGGCGGTCACGCGGTCCGAGCGCCCGAAGAGCGTGAGGAAATAGGAGGCCACGCCCGGCTCCGGCAGTTGGATGGCGCGCGCGCCGAGCGGATAGCCGTCGAACTTGTCCGGCACGCCGGTGGCCTGGCTCATCGCGTCCATCAGCACCTCGGCGGGCAGGCGGCGCGCGTAGTAATGCGAATGGAAGCGGCGTTCGGCGGCGTTGCCCGGCACCGTCGAGGAACTCAACTGATACGTGCGCGAATTCATGATCAGGCGCATGACGTGTTTCAAATCGTAACCGTGCCCGACGAACTCCTGGCTCAACGCGCGCCAGAGTTCGGGGTTCGACGGCGGATTGCTCGCGCGCAGATCGTCCACCTGCTCGACGAGGCCGACGCTGAAGAAATGTTTCCACAGGCGGTTGACCATCGCACCGCTGAAGGCCTCGTTCTTCGGGCTGGTGATCCACGCGGCCAGCGGAGCGCGCGGGTCGTCGCCGGGCTTGAACTCCGGGGCCGAGCGGTCCAGCGGCTGCGCGATCATGGGCTTTCTCGTGCGCGGCTGCGAGATGGAGGGCATTTTTGCGAGCACCTTCATGAGTTGAAGTTTTGCGTCCTCCAGCCGCTTCTTCTGCTCGGCAATTTTCTTCACGGCTTTGTCCGTCTCGACCTTGTTCGCGCTGTCCACTTTGGCGGCGGCTTCCGCCTCGGCCAAGGATTTCTCGGCGCTGAGGATTTGTTTCTTCTGCTCGTCTGCCTCCTTGCTTTCCGTGATCAGCTTCGTCACGCCTTTGGCCGGCTCCTCGCGCTTCATCGAGACGCGGGAGAAGAACGCGGCGAAATGGTAGTAATCATCCTGGGTGAATTTTTCGAGCGGATGATTGTGGCACTTCGCACAGCCGATGCGCGTGCCGAGGAACGACAGCGCCACCGCGTCGGTGATTTCCGATTCCTCCGCGCGCTTCTCGCCGACGAGCGTGATGTAATAGCCGATCTGCGGCTGCGCGACGACGTCGCCGGACGCGGTGATGACCTCGCGCGCGAGTTCGTTCCACGGGCGGTTAGCGGTGACCTGCGCGCGCAGCCAGGTGTGGAAGGAACGCACGCCCTTCGCGCCGCGCACGTCGTGGTCGCGCTCTTTGCGGTTCTGCAAAAGATCAGCGAGCACCAGCGTCCAGTAATCGACGTAATCCGGCCCTTCCAGCAGTTGATCCACCAACCGGGCGCGCTTGTCGGCGCGCGGGTCGGCGAGGAAACCCTGCACCTGCTCCGGCTGCGGCAGCGTCCCGGTGGCATCCAGATACGCGCGGCGCACAAACGTTACGTCATCGCAGGGCGGCGAGGGCGGGATGTTCAGCGACTTCAACTTCGCGAAGACCGGCTCATCGACAAGGTTGTTCTTCGCCACGAACAGGCCCGGCGCCACTTTGTTCTCGTAGGGGATCGTGATGATGATGACCTCGACCTGTCCCTGAAAATGCGCGCGAATGGCCGTCTCACCCGCACGCAACGGACGCACCACGCCTTCCGGCGTCACCGCGACCGTCGCTTCGTCGTTCGAGAAAAATTGCGTGAGCCAGGTCACGTCGCGCACCCGGCCATCGGCGTAATGGGCGCGCGCCAGCAACTGCTGCCGGTCGCCGACACGCAGGACGCGGCTGCCGGGCAGAATTTCCAGACGCGCGGCGTCGGTCTCGTTCGTGTTCGGGCCAGGCGCGCGCGCGGCGATCCAATCGACGAGCACACGATAGGCCGGCGATCCCTCGGCGAACCGCTCGCCGCCCTGATGCGGCACCTGGGCGATGGGTTTCAACACGAGCAGGCTGTTGGCGGGCGAGGCGGGATCAATGCGGCGGGTCCGCACCTCGGTGGTGAGCCATTCATGATCGAGTTCCGGCGCGTAACCGCGCAGCGAAAGTTTGAATCCGTTCTGGCCCGCGAGCTTGCCGTGGCATGCGCCGGCGCTGCATCCGAAGCGCGTCAGCACCGGGATCACATCCTGCCGGAAAGACGGCGGGCCGGAGAGGCCGGAGTTCGTGGCGGTGACGAAAATCTTTTCCGATCTGCCCTTGAAGCTGACCGTGATCTCCGACCGTCCGTCCGCCAAGGCGCGGCAGATTCCGTTCGTGGAAACGGCGATGACCTTGGGCGACTGGCTGGAGAACTGGCTCAGGCGCGTCACGTCGGAGAGTTGCCCGTCCGCGCCCACCGCCGTGACCAGCAAACCGTGTTCGGCCTCCGCGCCGGAGATCTCAACCGCCGCCGGCTGCACGATGAGGCGGATGATTTTGGAGGGAACCGCCGCGTGCGTGAGATTCACGCCCGCCACTCCGACTGCCAATAGAAATGCAACCACCGCAAAACGGTGGATGAGTCTGGCAAATCGGGTCATGGCAAAAGTAGCTGAATGCAAATGATACTACGGCGGAAGTGAACTGGGAACAAAAAGGAAAATTCAGGGAACCGCTGAAAGCGCCGTGGATGCAGGTAATCACTCACTCACTCACTCACTCACCAGAATCAACACGGCGGCTTGCTCTACTCGCTTAACCGCGCTGTTCTTTTGTTCCGCCACGGATGTGAATTGAACTTTTGCTTGGATACCTGCTTGTCGGATGAGGGTGACAAGGGGCGCTGTCTTCACCGCATAGTTCACGTTTTGCGGAATAGCTTTCATCCGTTTCAGAGCAGCGTAATCATTCAAGCGCGCCACAATGATCCCAATGACGTTTCCACCAGCATCAGTCAACGGCCCGCCCGAATTACCCGGTTGCACTGGCACGCTTATCTGAAACTCATTTGCATCATCCCGAATGCCTGAAAGGCTGCTCACCTTTCCATCCGTGTATTTCGGGACCAACCCTTGAATGTCAATGTTCGGAAATTCAATGGTAAAAGCCGACTGGCCAAGCGCCAGAATATTCGTGTGCCGACGAAAGGCTTGCCACGCATCTGCGGGCTGGCTAGTTTCCAACCATGCCCGATGAAACGCCCGCGGTGCGCTGACGTTTCGCCGGGCGTCCAGAAAATGATCTCAGTTCGACTTATGAAAAAAATATTCCTCCTCACCCTGTTCGCCGCCACGCTGGCCCACGCCGCCGCCCCCAAGCCCGCCGCTGAAACCAAGCCGGACCCCGGCCCGGCCCCGACCGCCGCCGAGACCAAGGCCATCGAGGAATTGTCGAAGCTCGGCGTGGAGGCGCGTCCGATCGCGGCGAACATCAACTGGCGCTCCGCCAGCGTGCGCTTCGCCGGCACGAACGCGGACCCGAAGATTTACACGCTGCTCAAGGACGTGCCGAGCCTCCAGGAACTGGACCTCGCCGGCCTGGCGCTCACGGACGCCCAGCTCGCGTCCATCGCCAGGCTCGCCAACCTCCGCGTGCTCCATCTCGAAAAAACCCCGACCACCGACGCGATGCTCACCCACGTCAAGGGCCTGAAGAACCTCGCCTACCTGAACCTTTACGGCACCCCGATCACCGACGCCGGCCTGGCGCAGCTCAAGGGACTGTCGAGCCTCAAGTCGCTTTACGTTTTTGAAACCACCGTCACCGACGCCGGCATCGCCGCTCTCAAGAGTTCGCTGCCCAATCTCTACATCGAGAAAGGCTGGACCGCTGAAGACATCGCCAGGCTGAACGCCAAGCCCCCGCCGGACACCAAGGCCATGGAGGCCGAGATCGCCGCCGCGCAGAAGAAACTCGACGGCCTCAACGCCGAACTGACCAAACTCAAGGAAGCGCTCGAGAAACAAACGAAGGACACGCCGGAATTCACCGCCGCCGAGAAGAAGGTGAAGGACAAAACGACTGAGATCACCAAAGCCACCACCGCCCTGGACGCCGCGAAGGCGAAGTTGGTCGCCGCCAAGTCCGCCGTGGTCGAAGCCGAAATCGCCGCCGCCCAAAAGAAGCTCGATGGTCTCACCGGCGAACTCACCAAGCTCAAGGAAGCGCTCGAAAAACAGAAGAAGGAAACGCCCGAATTCACCGCCGCCGAAAAAAGCGTGAAGGACAAAACAGCCGAGATCACCAAGGCCACCACCACGCTGGACGAGGCGAAGGCGAAGCTGAAGAAATAGCAGCCGGCACCTGGCCGCGGGCACAGAAGGGAACGAAGAGAACGAAGCCGGATTGGACCGGCGGGCGTGTTCCGCTTGAGATAAGAACTCACCGGATCGGAGCCGGGGTTCGGAAAACAATACAGTGGTTTCCCTTGGCCCCATCTTCGTTTGCTTCTGTTGAACCCGTGGCGTTCCCGCTTCGCGCCGGGATTGCCGAATCAATATCCTCCCGTAAGATGCGGCCGTGAGTTCGCAAACCGTTCACGATTCTCCAGCCCCAAAGTCTGCGGCGCAGACGGCGGAGTTCATCCGTTCCCAACTGCCGCCCGGCGGCCTGTTCGCCGACCAGACGTGGCGCATCTCCCCGGCTCCGTTCGCGCTCGGCGTGGAGGTCGCGAAGGAAATCGAATCGCTCGGCCGCGTCTGCCTGCAATTCTACCGCGCGGTCAACCTCCTCTACCGCCAGAGCGTGGCCGGCAAACAACCGGCCTGGGTCGCGGCCCTGCTCGACCAGGGCAAGCCCGCCGGGCTGATCGAATGGCAGCGCCACAGCGCGTTCAAGAGCGACATGCCGCGCGTCATCCGCCCGGACCTATTGCTCACGGAGAACGGCCTGGCCGTGACCGAACTCGACAGCGTCCCCGGCGGCATCGGCGTGACCGGGTGGCTCAACCAGACGTATGCGAATGGGGCGGGCGGAACGCGGAACGTGGAAGTCATCGGCGGCGCCGACGGGATGAGGCGCGGGTTCGAGGGGATTTTTGGCGACGCGAGGCAGGTTCATCTGGTCGTCTCGGAGGAGGCGGCCAGCTACCGCCCGGAAATGGAATGGCTCGCCGGACAAATGCGGAGTGCGGAGTGCGGAGTGCGGAGTGCGGAATTCTCGGACTTCGCCGAGGGCGATGCGGTTTATCGGTTCTTTGAATTGTTTGATCTGCCGAACGTGGCCAGTGCAAAACAGATTTTCGAACTGGCGGCGGAAAAGAAAATCCGCGTCACACCGCCGCCCAAGCCGCTCTTCGAGGAAAAACTTTTGTTTGCGCTGCTCTGGAACCGCAACTTGCGCGGTTTCTGGCGGCAGGAGTTGGGCGAGGGATTTTTTTCCCGCCTGCTCAAACTCGTGCCCTACACCTGGATCGTCGATCCCGCCCCCCTGCCCCCGCACGCGGCGATTCCCGAACTCAATCTCACCGACTGGCAGCAGCTCAAAACGCTGTCGCAGCGGGAGCGCGAACTGATCTTGAAAATCTCCGGCTATTCCGAAGAAGCGTGGGGCGCGCGCGGCGTTTATTTCGGCAGCGATCTCTCCACCGCCGACTGGAGCGCCGCCGTGGACAAGGCGCTCGCGAGTTTTCCGCAGTCGCCCTACGTGCTCCAGCGTTACCACAAGCCGCGCGTCGTCGAATCGAGCTGGTTCGATTTCACCACGAACCAGCTCGTGCCGATGCCGGGGCGCGTCCGGCTCTGTCCGTATTTTTTCGTCCACGGCGACGGCGACAACGCGCGCGCAAATCTCGGCGGCGTGCTGGCCACGATCGTGCCCGCCGACAAAAAGATTGTGCATGGCATGAAGGACGCGATCCTGGCGCCGTGCAGTGTAGGCACATCTTGACACTGTTCTTAGCGGCTTCGTTTCCGACTCCCTCTCCCCGCGAGTTTCGAGCGGGGAGAGGGTTGGGGTGAGGGGCAATTTAAAAAAAACGCGCCTCCTCACCCCGGCCCTCTCCTCCTTTTGGGGAGGAGAGGGAGGACAGTTCAAGAAAAGTGCCCGAATGCAACCGTGCACCGTTTGAGTTCCTGCGGTAGATTACGCCGTGACCCTGCTTGAATACATCCTATTCGCCGCCAGTTCGCTCTTCGTGATCATTGATCCGATCGCGCTGGTGCCGGTGTTTCTCGCGATGACGTCAGAAGATTCGCCCGCGCAGCGCATCAAGATGGCCAAGCTCGCCTGCATCATCGCCGCCGGGGTGCTGGTGATTTTCGCGCTCGTCGGCAAATGGATTTTTCAATACCTCGGCATTACCATGCCGGCGTTTCAAATGGCGGCGAGCATCGTGCTGCTGCTCATCGCACTCGACATGTTGCGCGCCCGCCGCTCGCCGGTGCAGGAGACGCGCGAGGAAACCGCCGCCGCCGCTGCCAAAGACGACATCGCCGTGACCCCGCTGGCGGTGCCGATGCTCGCCGGTCCCGGCGCGATCTCGACGGCCATTTTGCTGCACGGCAAGGCCGATGGTGTCACGGAGGAATTCGCGTTGATCGGGTGCATCCTCGCCGTCTGCTTCGCGAGTTATCTCGTGCTGCGCCTGTCCGCGCACGGCGCACGCTGGCTGAAACCCATCGCCATGAAAATTACCACGCGTTTGATGGGCCTGCTCCTCGCGGCGATTGCGTTTCAATTTTTTCTGAACGCGCTGCGCGAGTTGAAGGGGACAATTTTTTAACCGGGGTTCCTGAATGGAAACCGCTGATGAACGCTAATAACCGCTTATCCGAAGGTCGTGGAATAGTATTGAGCGGGGGGAAATTTCCGCACCCATCAGCGTCGATTAGCGTTTATTAGCGGTTCAAAATCGGTGTTCGCTTTTGGTTCGCATATCACCGGCGACCATCATACCAGATCGGGCAGGCATCTCGTTTCTTCATGGTGCGCCCGCCCTGCAAAGCCGTCTTGGCAAAAAACCACAAGTGCTCGCGCATCGAATAGAGGTGCGCCTTGCGGGCGGAGGTCACCAGCGGATGACGATGCAGCACCACCAGGCTGCGGCCCGTCTGGCGCGCCAGTTTCTTGAGCTTGATGCTCAGGTCCAGTTCCTCGGCGACAAACAAATCTTTGTTGAACCCGCCCACTTCGCGGAAGGCCTTGGCCTCGCAAAAAATAAAAGAACCGGCTAAGTAACGCCGCCAGCGGCTGAACCGGTTCCAGACTCCGGCCCAAAAGTTGTACCAGAAATGATCATCATCCGGCTTCACCGTGCTGCCACCGGCGATGCGGTTCCCGCGCTGAATCTCCACCGCCACGTCGGCGAAAAGTTCCGGCGGCGGCTGCGAATCCCCATCCACAAAAATCAGCCAGTCGCCGCTTGCGCCCGCCGCGCCGGTGTTGCGCGCGCGCCCGATCTGGTTCACCGGCTCGAAGACCACCGTCGCGCCCCCGGCCCGTGCAACCTCGGCGGTGCGGTCCGTGGAGTTGTTGTCGCACACGACAATTTCCCAGGCCCAGCCGAGCGCATCAAACGCCGCCGCCGCCGCGCGGATGCTGCGGAGCGTCGCGGGCAGGAGCTTCTCTTCATTGAACGCCGGCACGACCACGGAAATTTTCATCGCCGGAACTGTGCGCGGATTTGGTGGAAAGGAAAGAAGGCTTTCCGCTGCCCGCACCACTTCTTTTTTTATGAAGTCCCGCAGGGACGCCAGAAAACAGCCCAGCGATTTATCGCTGGGCTGTTTTCGGTTCGTCCCTGCAGGACTGGGGAGGCCGTGCAGCTTGTCCCGTTTGGAGTTCCGCGTTTACGCGGCGCGGCTTGGCTCACAAGTGTGCAGACCGCGTAAACGCGGAACTCCAAACAAGAATGCCACACGCAGGACTGGCGGGCGGCGCGGGCTTCTGATTAACTCGCCGCGCTCATGCAAAACGTCCTAAATTATCTAACCGAACATCAGCCGCGCTTCGTCCGCGAGCTGTGCGATTACGTCCGCTTTCCCAGCGTCTCCGCGCAGCCGCAGCACAAGAATGATCTGGCCGCGTGCGCGCAATGGCTCCTGCAACATTGCCGCAGCCTCGGCCTCGACGCGCGCCTCTGCCCCACGGCGGGCAATCCCATTCTCGTCGCAAAAACGCCGCGCGCCAAGTCCGCCAAAGCGAAGGCAGGCAAACGCCGCCAGCATTTCGTCGTCTATGGCCATTACGACGTGCAGCCGGCGGAGCCGTTCGAGCTGTGGAAATCGCCGCCGTTCGAGGCCCGCATCAAGGGGCGTGCGCTTTTCGCGCGCGGGGCGTGCGACAACAAGGGGCAGAACCTCGCGCACTTGAAGGCGGTCGAGGCATATTTGAAGACCGGCACGGAGCTGCCGTGCGATCTGACGTTCGTCATCGAGGGCGAGGAGGAGGTCGGCAGCAGTCATCTCGCGGAGTTTCTGAAAAAGAATCGCGCCGAACTCCGGTGCGACGCGGTGGTGATCTCGGACACCGGCATGCCCGACATCAACCATCCCGCGCTCACCTACGCGCTGCGGGGCATCGCGGCCTTGGAGATCAAGGTGCATGGGCCGTCGCGCGATCTTCATTCCGGTCTCTTCGGCGGTTCGCTCGACAATCCGGCAATGGCGCTCTGCCAGTTGCTCGCGAAACTGCGCGACCAGAACGGGCGCGTCGCCGTTCCCGGATTCTACGACGGCGTGATTCCGCTCTCGGCCTACGAACGCAAACAACTGGCGCGGCTGCCGTTCGCCGAAAGCGGCTACAAGAAATTTCTCGGCGTGCCACAGCTCTTCGGCGAACGCGGCTTCACGTCCATCGAACAGCGCACGTCGCGCCCGACGGTTGAGATCAACGGCCTGACCAGCGGCTATCAGGGCGCGGGCAGCAAGACGATCGTGCCCGCGTGGGCCAGCGCCAAACTCACCTTCCGGCTCGTGCCTGGACAACTGCCGCAGCGGATCATTCCGCTCGTCGTGCGGCATCTGAAAAAAATCTGCCCGCCGACCGTGCGGCTGGAAATCGCCCCGGGCCACGGTGGCGAGCCGTATCTCGTCTCCCCCACCAGCGCGCGGGCGCAGGCGGCGTTGCGCGCGCTCCAAGCCGCGTTCCAGCGCGAGCCGGTGCTGATGCGCGAAGGCGGTTCGATTCCGATTGTCACCGATTTCAAAAAAATTCTCGGCGCGGACACGCTGCTGCTCGGTCTGGCGCTACCGGATGACAACGCGCATTCGCCAAACGAAAAGTTCGACCTCGGCTGTTTTGAAAAAGGGATGCGGATGGGCGCGCTGCTCTGGCCGGAGCTGGCGGCGTGCGGGGGGTAATTCAGTAATAGGAAGGCTCGCCCTCACCCCGGCCCTCTCCCCCGGGGAGAGGGAGAAACGCATTCCGTCGTTTGGCTTTCTTCATGCCCTCGGTTTCTGGCAACCATGTCCATGCCCCGTGCCGTGAGGGCGAGCGCAGGGCTGATGCTGCGGGTCACAGACCTGCGGTCCGGTTCCAGTGGGCGAGTTCTGCCCGCAGGCGTTCCAGCGGCAGGCCGACGACGTTGCTCCAAGAGCCGGAAATTTCCGCCACGATCTCGTCGCCGTGCTGCTGGATGGCGTAGGCGCCGGCTTTGTCGAGCGGGTTGATCTTCGCGAGATAGGCGCGGATTTGCGCGGCATCGAGCGGCCGGAAGCGGACGCTGGTGGCGACGGCAAAAAGTATCTGCCGATGATGCCGCCGATGAACTAGGCAAACGCCGGTGACGACTTCATGCGTTCTCCCCTGCAACCGCCCCAGCATCCGCGCGGCGTCCGCCAGATCGGAGGGCTTGCCGAAAACTTCCGCGCCGAGGCAGACCTCGGTGTCCGCGCCGAGCACGAGGGCGTCGGGAAACTTTTTGGCGATGACGCGGGCCTTGCGCCAGGCGTTGAGCTGGCAGAGTTCGTGCGGCGACAGAAAGTCTTCCACCGCCTCCGCCGCGTGGCCCGGCACGACCTGAAACTCGACGTCCAATTTCCGCAGCAGTTCCGCGCGCCGCGGCGAGGCGGAGGCAAGGATGAGCGGCGGAAGGTTCATGGGTCAGGGCACGGCGGCGGATTCGAGCGCGTGCTGAAAGCGGGCCAGTTTCGCGGCGAACTGCGGATCGTCCAGGGCGGGGAGCGCACCAGCAGTCTCAATCTCCTCCGCGAGTTCAATCCACGATTTGCATCCGCCGTCTTCCGGGCGCATCGGCCGTTCGACCGGCTGCGGGAGGCGAAAGACGCGGACCGCGAGGGCGAAGATGTTTCTCGTTTTGCCCCAGTCGAACCGCTGGGCGATCACTTCATCACGCCAGACGTGCTGGCCGCGCAGGCGTTCGGCGGCGGCCAGGGAATCGAGCGAACGCCAGGCCACGACTTCCGCGAAACATTCCAGGCGCAGCCGCTCCGGCGGCGGCAGGTGCGGCGCGATCTGATCATAGCGCTGCTGGGCCGAGGGGAGGACCGATTCGCGCTGCTGATGAAAGAGCGTCGGGAAGAAAAGGAAGCGGGGGTGCTCGACGTGAAACCCGCCGCGCCCTTCGCCGAGGCCGCCCTTGCGGAGAATGATGATCTGATCCCCGCGCCCCAGCGCATCGGTGATGACGGCCCATTCTTTGAAAGCGATTCGCACGGGGCAAAGTTAGCCAAACCTGGTGCTGAAGGCAATGAGGCGGGATTCTCGGTGGTGTCCGAATTTGAACGGAGCGCAGCTGCGTCCCGCGCGCCACGGGATCAGCAGACCGGAGTGCCAGGCCGGCCTCTCTTTGCTTGCCTCGTCCAGGTGGTTTGCCTAGTTTGCCCGCACCACTATGAACAAAACCATTCGCGCTAAACTTTTTTTAATGATGGTCCTGCAATTTTTCATCTGGGGCGCGTGGCTGCCGCTGATCTTCGGCTACCTGCCCAGCCTGGGATTCACTCCCGGGCAGCAGTCGTGGATTCTCAACGCCTTCCCCATCGCGGCCATCGTCGGGATGTTTTTCAGCAACCAGTTCGCCGACCGGAATTTCGCGGCGGAAAAGTTTCTGGCGGCCAGCCATCTGATCGGCGGGCTGTCCATGATCGGACTGGCGTTCACCCGCGACTTCGGGATGTTTTTCACGCTGATGCTCGTCCACTGCCTGCTTTACGTGCCGACCATTTCGATCACCAACTCGATTGCCTTTGCGAACATGAAGGACGCGCAGAAGGAGTTCGGCATCGTGCGGATGGGCGGGACCATCGGCTGGATTCTCGCGGCGTGGCCGTTCACCTTCATCCTGGTGGACTGGGCCAAGGTGGACGCCGCCAAGGCCGAAGGATTCGTCAACTGGCTGGGAGTCGTGCTCAGTTCCGGCCTCTCCGGCGACCCGCTCAAGGAAGCCACCAAGTGGACTTACATCGTGGCCGGGGTCGCATCCCTGCTCCTCGCCGGATTCAGTCTCACCCTGCCGCACACGCCGCCGAAAAAGGCCGGTGAAGGCGCGAAAAAACTCGCGTGGCTCGAAGCGCTCAAGCTGCTCAAGCACCCGTTCATCCTCGTGCTCTGGCTCGTCACCCTCCTAGACAGCGCCGTCCACAACAGCTACTTCATGTGGACGGGAGCGTTTCTCGGCGCGGACGTGGACAAGGGCGGCGTCGGCATTCCGGGCAACTGGATCATGCCGATCATGAGCATCGGGCAGATCGCTGAAATCCTCACCATGTTCGTCCTGGGCGCCACGCTCAAGAAACTCGGCTGGAGGTGGACGCTGGTCATCGGCATTCTCGGCCACGCCGCACGCTTTGCCGTGTATGCGCTGGCTCCCCAAAACGCGTCGCTCATCATTCTCGTGCAGATTCTCCACGGCATCTGCTACGCCTTCTTCTTCGCCACGGTGTACATCTTCGTGGAAGAATTCTTCCCGAAGGACGCCCGCACCAGCGCCCAGGGCCTGTTCAACGTCATGATCCTTGGCGTCGGGGCGCTGCTCGCCGGCTTCGTCTGTCCGCCTCTTTTTGCCAAGATGAAAGTCGGCAACGTGGTGGACTTCCGCAGCCTCTTCCTCATCCCCATGAGTATCGCGCTCATCGGAGCCACACTGCTCGCACTGTTCTTCCGTCCGCCCGCCAAAGTCCGGCCCGCGGCGGGCGGCGGCGCGGCTCCGGCCCATTGAGCGGGCCGCTGGCAGGCGCAGGGCGGCGAGCTTCGACATGGGGGTTTCAGACAAGCTCCATTTCCAATCTGGCCGGATGACGGAGGCTGGCGCGGGGGGGGGGATTCTCCGAAACTCTTGCCGCGCTTTGCACCGCTGAACCGGGATGGCGGAGGTAGCGCAGGCGTCCGCGCCGGCGAGTTCACGGGGCGTCCCGCCCCATGTTCCTCGGAGCGGCGAGACGCCGCCCAACTCACCGCCGGGACGGCCGCGCTCCATGGTTGATGGGAAGGGCGGTTCTTTCTCCAACTGACTTCCCCTTTCGCCCAGAGCCATTCCACCGAAAATAGTGGAGAAAAAATTCAGGGTTCGAGCGAACTCGAACCCTGGCTTTTCACGGTGCCGATGGAGCGGTCAATCAGTCGGCCACCCGGACGCGGTAGAAACGCACGGCGGGAAGGGCATTGGTCTGGAGGAACTCAGCCATGCCTCCGTCGCCGACCACGGCGGGCGAGATGACGGTCCAGGGAGCACCGGTGATGGAAGGTGAACATTCGATGACGTAGTGGCGGTTGGGGCCGGTCGGCCAGCGGAGGCGGACGCCGCCATCGTTTACGATGGTGGTGAGAAGCTGCAGTTTGGAGAGCCGGTTGCTCGGGTCGCTACCGGCGCGGCAATCTCCGTTTACGCCCCCTCTCCGGAGTCGTGCACCCGCTAAATCTCCGCTAAATCCTGCCCTAACGGCTCCAGGTCGCGGTCTTCCAACGTTCGGACAAAATGGCATTTCCGCTCAGCGCGTCAGAATGTGGTAATCCGGGCGCGGTCCGCCGGGAGTGCGAACCAGACCGTTAGTGACCTCTTTATAAGCGGTGAAGATGATGTTCTGAAGCCCGCTCGGTGTCGTCCGATGCACACTGCCATCAGCGAGAGCGATGTCGCCACTTGAGCCATGGGTTGCGGTTGACCAGCCGATACTGAGGTCGCCCGCCCGCATTCGCAACGCATCCACGCCGCTTGCCGACACGCTTTCGCAGCTGGTCCAGTTGCCGCCGGAGATGTTTTTGTCCCCCGCGATCATCGTGAGCGGGATTTGCTCGAAACCGTCGATGCACAGAAAAAAACTTACGGCGTTGCTGCGGTAGGCGGCGGTGGTGAATTCCGCCCAATCACCCGCCATTTTCTTCGTGGAGGTATCACTTGGACAAACGAGCAGCTTCGGCGTGATGAGTTCGTTCGAGAGAGACCGGAAGTTGCGCCACGCGGTGCCGGCCGAAGAACCGTAGGTGCCCCCGTCTTCGGTGGGGGTGTGCCATGGATAATAGCTATCGTGATCTGCGGAGAACAGACGAGCCGACAGCGCAATCTGGCGCAAGTTGCTGATGCACTTGGCGCGCCGAGCCTGTTCCTTGGCGCGAGAGAGAGCGGGAAGCAGGAGCGCCGCCAGAACTGCGATGATGGCGATGACGACCAACAGTTCGACGAGAGTGAATGCGCGGCGTGATGATGGATTAATGCTCCATCCAGAACCATCTCCCGATGAATGGATGAATATCTGCTTAGCTCTGCGTTTCTGGAAGAATTGCTTTTGATCCAAGTTCACTTGTGAAGATTTTGCGCTTCCTCCTAACCGCGTCAATCTCCGTTTACGACCACTCTCCGGAGTAGTGTACACGTTAAATCTCCGCAATATCCTTCCACAACGGCTCCAGGTCTGGGTCTTTCAAGGCCAGCGACGCGCCTGACGTGCGTGGCTTCGCTTTCAGCCTGGTCTGTTTTCTTGAAAAAATTCCGCCGCTGCGCGGGGCTGGCAAGAGGGTAAAAGAGTAAAAGAGCAAAAATTAAAGCCCCCTCACACAACGAAACCCGATATCGTAGTGCTCGTAGTCCGGGAAGATGCTGTAGCGGTAGGCGCAACGCGCGAAGCCGCCGTAGCCGTACCAAACGCCGCCGCGCAACACACGGTTGCTCAACGGCCCGGCAGGTCCGTGCGGGTCGCTCCCTCCTGCATACGACTCCTCATACCAATCCCAACACCACTGCATCACATTCCCGGCCATGTCATTCAACCCATACCCGTTGGGCGCATACGATCCCACCGGACTCGTGTAGGGTTCACCTCCGCCCGTATACGCCGGGTTGGAGCCGTTCGGCCCCAAATCGTAGCTGTAGCCAGTGTCTCCGTAGTAGTTCGCCTGGCTTCGGCTAATCGTGTCCCCCCACGGAAACCGCTGCCCGCTCAATCCGCCTCGCGCCGCCTTCTCCCACTCCGCCTCCGTCGGCAACCGATAGCCCTTTGAATTCCACT
>CANMZY010000024.1:0-17460 GCA_947502425.1 Verrucomicrobiales bacterium | reverse complement strand
ACCCCTCGCTCCACCAGCCGCCGCGCCGCGAGACATTGTTCGCCGAACGCTTTGCACTCCGGCTTGTCGAGTCCGTAGAGTTTGCGCGTCGCTTCAGATTCTTTTTCGAGCTGGAGCGTTTCCGGAATCGACGTCTGCATCTGAAAGGCCAGCTCGTAGGACTTGATGCGCGCGCGCAGATTTTGGTCGTCGGGATAATCGATACCCGCCAAATGATTCAGCTTGCCGAGCAGGCTCAGATTGGCGGCCTGTTCCTCCGGCGTCACGCCTTCCGGCGGCCGGATGAACGCGAGCGGTTTCTTCGCGTCCACGTTCATGCGCACGCCGCCGTGTTCCGGCCCGAGATACGCCGCGCCGTGCGTGAAGGCCCCGCCACAGCAATCGCCCGTCGGCACGCCCAGGACCACATACTCCGGCAGATTCTCGTTCCGCGTGCCCAGCCCGTAGGTGATCCACGAGCCGATGGTCGGATGCTCCAGCTCGCGCGGATGCCGGCCCGTCTGCCAGGTGAGCTGCGCGCCGTGATCGTTGTGAATCGTCCAGAGCGAGCGCACCACGGCGAGATCATCCGCGCACTCGCCCACGTTCTTGAACCAGTCGCCCACCACCAGCCCGCTCTCGCCGTATTGTTTGTAGCCGGCCTGGAGCGGCATGATGACCTTGCGATTGCCGTGCTTGGGATTCGCGCCGATCACGTCCTTGCCCTCGGTGTTGAGCACGTCCTTGTAGGGCGTCTCGCCAATCGACTTGCCGGCGTATTTGTTCAACTCCGGCTTCACGTCGAAGCTCTCGAGGTGGCTCACCCCGCCGCAGAGAAAAATCCAGATGACCGACTTGGCCTTCGGCGCAAAATGCGGCTGCCCATCCGGCGGACGCCACGCGGCCTCCTCGGCGCGGGCCACGCCGTCCCGGAACAGCATCGCGCCAAGTGCGAGGCCGGTGAACCCCATGCCCGTATCGGCGAGGAACGAGCGGCGGGTGATGCCGGGGCAATTTGCTGGGCGGTTGTTCTTGGGTTTCATCGGACGGTCAAAAAGTCGTTGTGGTTGAACAGCACCATGACGAGCGCCTCGTGTGCCCGCACGACGGAGGAACTTTTCGTCCGCGCTTCAAGAAATTCGCGGCAGAACTTCAGTTCATCCGCCTTCGGCTGGCGGGCCAGGACGCACTCGAAAGCGCGGCGGGCGTAGGCTTCGGGATCGTCGGCGGTTCCGGTGGACAGTTTTTTCGCCAGTGACCTCGCCTCATTGACGGTCAGTTCGCTGTTGGCCATCGCCAGTGCCTGCTGCGGCACCACGGAAGGCCGGCGGATGTAGCACTCGGTCACGGCCGGGCCGTCGAAGATTTTCAGGAACTCGACTTCCTTCTCCGCCGCCTGCCGGAGGTAGATGCTCCGGCGTTTCGACTTGAGCCCCAGATTGTGGTCGATGTCCGGCCCGCCCCTCGCCGGGTCCAGGCTGCCGCTCACGAACAGCAGATTGTCGCGCACGACTTCCGCCTCCATCCGCCGCGAGTTCATGCGCCAGAGAAACGTGTTGTCGGGATCAAGCTTCGCGTTCGCCTCGTCCGGCGTGGAGGCCATGCGGTAAGTGCTGCTCGTGACGATGAGGCGGTGGAGGTGCTTCATGGACCAGGGCTGAACGGATTCATCTCGGAGCGCCGGCATCTTGCCGACGAGTTCACTCCGAGCCGGCAAGATGCCGGCGCTCCCAGGATTCATCAGCTCCGCCGCCAGCCAGTCCAGCAATTGCGGATGCGACGGCGGGCGGCCGTTGCGCCCGAAATCATTCGGCGTCGGCACCAGCGCCTGACCGAAATGGCGCAGCCAAATCTGGTTCGCCGCCACGCGCGCGGTGAGCGGGTTGTTCGTGCCCGCCAGCCAATTCGCGAAGGCGAGACGGCGGCCGGTGCTGCTGGTCGGATAGCTGTTCGTGAAACTGGATTTGTAGGCGGTTTCAGGCGCGGCCTGCGATTTCTTCTCGGACTCCGCCACGAGCTTGACGGCCTCCTCCAGCTTCTTGTTGGCGGCGGAGAGTTCTTTGGCCGCCTTGCCAGCGGGGTCGTTTTTGCCCGGCTTCGCTGGAGCCGCGCTGGTCTTGGTTTCGCCGGAAGCGGTGGGCGGATTATCCGCTTCCGCCTTCTTCTGGGCGATGGCCTGGGCCGTCTGCGCCTGGAACAATTTCAACCGCGCCTCGGCCAGGCCCACGGCGCGCTGCCGGGCGTTGGCGTCGCGCGCGGCTGCTTTCCACTCCTCGGTTTCCTTCTGGGCCGACAGCGCGTCAGCCCGAAAGACGGACTGCAGCTCGGCATGTTTGGCTTCGGTCGCCGCAACGAGCAGCTCCTGCTCCTGAAGTTTTTCCGGCGGCGTGGCGGTAATGGCTTTGAGTTTGTCCAGATTGCCCCGCGCCTGCGTGAGCGACTTCTGGCTGGCGGCGACGGACTCGGCGATCAGGAAATCCTGCTGGTCGGGATGAGAGGCGGCGCGGGGAAGTTTTATCGGCGCGAACTTCAACGCAAACTGGTCCGCGCTCAGGGCGGCCGGAACTCCGGGCGACAGAATGCGGTTCGTGTCCGGCGTCCGCTCATCGCCCCGGTGGAGAAAATACGTGGGCGGATTGCTGCCGACATCATAGACGCGCACCAGGCCGTTCTTGGCCACGTCCGGCTCGCCGGGCACCCGGTCAGTGCGGACCTGGTGCGGCTCAAAGATCGCGCGCATCTGGTAATACTCCTTCTGCGTGAACGGATCGAACATGTGATCGTGGCATTTGGCGCAGCCCATCGTCACGCCGAGGAACGCCTGCGACGTGTGCTTGACCGTGTCCTCCAGCCACTGCTCGCGGCTCAACATTTTGTAATTGCGGACCAGGAATCCCGTGGCGCGCACCGCGTTCGTGTCCGCGGGCGCGAGTTCATCGGCCGCGAGCATTTCCAGGATCATGCGGTCGTAGCCCTTGTCCTGGTTGAGTGATTCGACAATCCAGTCGCGCCAGCGCCAGATGTGCGGCTGGCTGTCGCGAATCTGATTGCCGCCGCTCCAGCCCGCCCAGTCGCTGTATCGCCACACATCCATCCAGTGCCGCCCCCACCTCTCGCCGTGGCGCGGATCGGCCAGCAGGCGGTCCACAACCTTCTCGTAGGCATCGGGCGCAGGGTCACGCGCGAAGGCCTGCTGTTCTTCCGTCGTGGGGGAAAGACCGATGAGGTCGAGATAAACGCGGCGCAGCAGAATTTCCTTCGCGGCCTCCGGGCGCGGCTTCAAGCCGCGCGCCCGGTGCTCCTCCGCGATGAAGGCGTCGATGGAATTTGCGATTTCCGATTTGCGATTTTCGCGCGGCGGGACCGGCGGGCGCGTCACGGGATCGAACGGCTGCCAGCGGTAGGACGCAAGAAATTTTGCGAACTCGGCGGGCTTTGCTTTGACCGCACCCAACTCCTTCTTCGTCGGCGTGTCCTTGGCGTTGCCGGGATGGTGGCCGAGCAGCAGTTCCATTTCGTTGTCCACGCCGTCGCCGTCGGTGTCTTCGCGGGCGACGAGCTTCAGTCGGGCGGGAATGTCCTTCTTCTTGCCGGCGGCAGCCAGTTCCCGGCCCACGGCCCGCAACCGGGTGCCAAACGGATTGTGGGGAAAGTCGTCGAGGCTTTCGGGATTCTTAATCAAGCCGGGCAGATGGCAGGTGGTGCAGCGGCCCAATTCCGCGCTGAGAAACCGGTCGTAATGCTTTTCCAACGCCGCCTTGTTGGCGGGCGTGGCGAGGGCCATCGAGGCAGACAAGACCAGCACTCCCGCGACGGAGAACATTCGTGTGCGTTGCTGTTTTCGTTTCATTCAATCCAATCGGCGCGACTCCCTCGAACGGCGCGCGGGCGGGCGTTTGGAAAACTCTGGCGGAACGCTTCTATTCATAAGGAAGCCCGCCCCGATTTGCAACTCTGTAGAATCGGACGGCACGGGGGGCGCTCCTGACCCTCCCCACCTGGCGCAGGTTTCCCAACCGCTGGGTCGCCGATTTTCAAATCGGCAGCGCGTGCGAATTTCCAGCGCGGGTGGTGTGCCTCACAGCCAGCGGGTTTGGAAACCCGCGACCCAGCAGACTTGGAAGTCTGCACTACGGGGCAGGCAGTGCCGGGATGCGCCCAAAACCTGCCGCCGCCGAGGAATAGAATTGTCATCCGCCCCCGTTCGTGCATCATGCACGCCATCCCGAAGGGCAACTCCCGCCGGGACTTTATTCAATGAAAACCATCCTCGCCCTCTCGCTCTTCCTCTCCGCCGTTTTGCCCGCCCTGGCCCAAACCGCTTCGGCCGGCAACCCCAGCGTCCTCCTCACCATCGAGGGGCGCGTGGAAGTCGCGCGCGCCGGACAGGCCGCCTGGAACGCGGGCCAGACCAATCAGCCGCTCCAGACCGGCGACCGCGTCCGCACCGGCTCGAAAAGCCGCGCCACCATCCGGCTCTCGAACCTCAGCGTGCTGCGCGTCAACGAACTCACCACCCTCGAAATCCGCCCTGCGCTCCGCGCCGACGGCCCGACCGGCCTCGATCTCAAATCCGGCTCCACCTATTTCTTCAACCGCGAAAAATCCTCCGACGTGCAGTTCCGCACCCCGCTCGCCTCCGGGGCGATTCGCGGCACGGAGTTTCATCTGGCCGTCGCCGCCGCCGATGGCACCACCCTCGTGACCCTGCTCGATGGCGCGGTCGATCTCGACAACAACCTCGGCAAAATCAGCCTGGCCAGCGGCGAGCAGGGCATCGTCGAGCCGAACCAGCCGCCGCGCAAAACTGCCGTCATCGACGCCATCAACATCATCCAGTGGGGGCTGTATTATCCCGGCGTCATCGATCCCGACGAACTCGGCCTGACCGACGCCGAGAAGCAGGCGCTCGCCGATTCGCTGACCGCCTATCGCACCGGCGATCTGCTCGAGGCGCTCGCCAAATATCCCGACAACCGCCCGCCCGCCAGCCCGGCGGAAAATATTTATCGCGCCGCCACGCTGCTGGCCGCCGGCCAGGTGGACCAGGCCGAGGCGCTCCTGAAAAGCGCCCCGGCCCCGCTGGCCGAAGCGTTGCGCGAAATGGTCGCCGCCGTGAAAAATCAGCCGTGGAAACGCACCGCCTCCCCTGCCCTCGCCGGCGAATGGATGGCGGAATCGTACTGGCTCCAATCCAAGTCCCGGCTGGAGGAAGCTTTGCTCGCCGCGCGCTCCGCCACCGCCAAGTCTCCGCGCTTCGGCTTCGCGTGGGTGCGCGTCGCGGAACTCGAATTCAGCTTTGGCCGCACCGACGCCGCGCTGGCCGCGCTCGACCAGGGCCTCGCGCTGGCCCCGCGCAACGCCCAGGGAATTTCGCTGCGCGGATTCCTGCTCGCGGCGCAGGGCCAGATTCATCGCGCGGAAAGTTATTTCGACCAGGCCATCGCGCTGGACGGCGGGCTGGGCAACGCCTGGCTCGGTCGCGGCCTTTGCAAAATCCGCCAGGGCCGCGCCGAGGAAGGCCGGAAAGATTTGCAGGTCGCCGCCGCCCTCGAGCCGAACCGCGCCATCCTCCGCAGCTATCTCGGCAAGGCGTTCAGCAACGCGCGCGACCCGGTCCGTGCCGAAAAAGAACTCCAGCTCGCGCGCAAGCTCGACCCGAATGACCCGACCTCCTGGCTCTACTCCGCGCTGCTCAATCAGGAAGGCAACCGCGTCAACGAGGCCATCCGTGACCTGGAAAAATCGCAGGAGCTGAACGGCAGCCGCAGCCTCTTTCGCTCGAAACTCCTGCTCGACCAGGACCAGGCCGTGCGCAGCGCGAACCTCGCGGGCATTTACAAGGACGCCGGCATGTTTGACGTGAGCGTGCGCGAGGCCGCCCGCGCCGTGACCTACGACTACGCGAACTTCTCCTCGCACCTTTTTCTCGCGAACAGCTACGACGCGATCCGCGATCCGAAACTGTTCAACCTCCGTTACGAGGCGCCCGCCACCAGCGAGCGGCTCATCGCCAACCTGCTCGCGCCCGTCGGCTCCGGCAGCCTGTCCCGCAATGTTTCGCAGCAGGAGTATTCCCGGCTCTTCGAGGGCGACCACTTCGGCGTCAGTTCCGCCACGACCTACACCGACAACGGCGACTGGACACAGGAAGGCTCCCAATACGGCACGATCGGCAACCTGAGCTACGCGCTCGACGCGACCTACCGCTTCGACAACGGCGCGCGGCCGAACAACGAACTGGAGCAGACCTACCTCACGCTCAAACTCAAACACCAGATCACGGCCAAGGACAGCGTTTATCTCCAGGTGGAGACGTTCAATCAGAACTCCGGCGACGTGCAGCAATACTTCAACCAGGCCCAGGCCAGCAAAACGCTCCGCGTCCGCGAACGTCAGGAACCAAATCTCTACCTCGGCTACCACCGCGAATGGTCGCCCGGCGTCCACACCCTGCTCCTGGCCAGCCGCGTGGATGACACCTTGTTCATCAATGATTCGTCCAGGCCATTGTTCTTCAAGCGTGGCGACGGACAGCCGGATTCCTTCCCGAACATTATCGTCCCGTTCACGCTCTACAATCGAAACGACGTGCAAATCTACTCGATTGATTTGCAGCAAATCTGGCAGACAGAAAGGCAGACGCTGGTCATGGGCGGGCGCTACCTGACCGGCTCGTCGCAAAGCACCAACTATCTCGAACAACCCGGCAGCCTCGGCCCGATTCCCATCGGCAAAATCAACACCGGCCTCTGGCGCGTGAGTTTTTACGGCTACGAACAGGTGCAGGTTCTCGACTCGCTGCAAGTGACCCTCGGCGTGGCCTACGACAAACTGCATTTCCCGGCGAACATCGACACCTCGCCCATCTCCAGCCGCGAGAGCGAGCGCGATCTGATTTCACCCAAGGCCGGCCTCATCTGGACGCCCTGCCCCGACACGCATCTGCGCGGGGCGTACACACGTTCGCTCGGCGGATTTCTTTTCGACAACGCCATCCGCCTCGAGCCCAGCCAGGTGGCCGGATTCAACCAGTCCTTCCGCAGTCTGATTCCCGAATCGACCGGCGGTCTCGTGCCGGGAACAAAATTTGAAACCCTCGGCGTCGGCCTCGACCACACGCTCAAAAAAACCGGCACCTACTTCGGCCTCGAAGGCGAATGGCTTCGCTCCACCGGGAACCGCCTCGAAGGCATGCTCATTAGTTCCTTTCCACCAAACTCTCCCGGTGGCAATACTCCCAACCTAGCCAGCAGCACGCGGCAGTCGCTCAAGTTCGACGAGAAGACGCTGCTCTTCACGGTGAACCAGTTGATTGCTGACGAATGGTCGGTCGGCGGACGTTATCGGATCAGCTACGCTGATTTGAAAGATCGATTCCCCGACTTCGCCCCGGATACGGTCGGGCTGGCAGAGAAGAACCAAAACAACCAGGCGCTGCTCCACCAGCTCAACCTCTACGTGAACTACAACCACCGCTGCGGCTTCTACAGCTCGCTGCAAACCGTCTGGTCCTCCCAGTCCAATTACGGCTACAGCGGCGCCGCGCCCGGCGATGATTTCTGGCAGGTCAACGCCTTCATCGGCTACCGCTTCCTCCGCCGCCACGCCGAGGCGCAGATCGGCGTCCTCAACCTCACCGACCAGAACTACCGCCTCAACCCGCTCAACCTCTACTCCGAACTGCCCCGCGAGCGGACCGTCGCCGCGAGCTTGAAGATTTATTTTTGATCAGACGGCGAGAATTGAAACTGGCAGCGGCACACGGCGGCATTGGCAACTCGCGTGAAACTGAAACTAATCAAAGGCTGGCCGCTCGCTCCCCTCATCGGATTGATTCTCACGGTGGCCACCGGCGTCATCCTGCTCGACTTCAAAATGAGCGCGAAACTGCGCACCCTCAGCTACGACCTGTTGCTCGTGAAACGGCCCGTCCAGCTTCCACCGGAGGCCGTCATTGTTTATCTCGACGAAATTTCCCACCAGGAACTGAACCAGTCCCTCAACGCCCCGTGGGACCGGGCCCTGCACGCCAAACTCCTGGACCGCCTGACCGCCGCCGGCGCGCGCGCCGTGGCTTTCGACATTTTTTTCGGTGCCGCGAATCCAGACCGCGCGGAGGCGGATGCGAAATTCCTCGCCGCCATCAAGCGCAGCGGGCGTGTCATCGTGGCGGCCGACGAAATCCCCACCGGCGACAAGTTCAAGGAATTGAAAATGCCGTTCGATGCCCTGCGGGAGATGGTGTCGGACGCGCACATCGGCTCCGCCGAAATGCGGCCGGACAGCGACATGATCGTGCGCCGGCTCCCGCCCAATGATGGAATTATTGGAAGCCTCAGTTGGGCGGCGGCGGAATTTTTGCAGGCCCCGGTGACCGTCAGGAACGAAGAACGGTTGAAGGACGGCTGGATCAACTACTACCGCCCCGCCAACACCACGCCCAGTTGCCGCTACTTCGAGGCGCTCGATCCCGCCCTCGTCCCGGACAGTTTTTTTAGCAACAAGACGGTCTTTATCGGCGCACGCATCATCACAAAATTCGCCGGAGATCGAAAGGACGAGTACGTCACGCCCCATACCTTCTGGATGAACGACAGCGAGCACCTCTTTATTTCTGGAGTCGAAATCCAAGCGACCTCCTTCCTGAATCTGCTGCGCGGCGACTGGCTGACGAGACTGTCGCCTCGCGTCGAGCTGACCATGCTCGTCGTCATCGGAATCTTGGCCGGCTTCGGACTGGTCCGGCTGCGCCCGCTGGTTTCCACCGCCACCGCCGTCGGTTTCCTGCTCGTCTTCTGCGTGGTCGTGTATCAGGTCTTTCTGCACGAACTGATCTGGTTTCCTTGGCTGATTGTCGTCGTGCAAATCTCCCTCGCCTTGATCTTGTCCATCGTCGTCAACTCCGTCCAGCTCTACGTCCAGAACAAGCTGTTCGAGAAATCGCTGGAGATGTATCTCTCGCCCAAGCTCGTGAAAAAGTTTGCCGCGAACAAGGACCTGCTCCTGCCCGGCGCGAAAAAAGAAACGCTCACCATCCTGTTCAGCGACATTGCTAACTTCACCTCCATCTCGGAGGGTATGGAGGGGAACGATCTTTGCCTCCGCATGAACGCCTATTTCCAGTCTGCCGTCTCCGACTGCATCCACCACACCGACGGCACCATCGTGAAATACATCGGCGACGCCATCTTCGCGTTTTGGAACGCGCCGGATCCGCAGTCCGACCACGCCGTGCGCGCCTGCGCGGCCGCGTTGCGCTTCCGCGACCAGCCGGCGCAGTTCATGAACAGCCAGCAGCTCATCACCCGCATCGGCCTGCACACCGGCGAGGCCAACGTCGGCAATTTCGGCAGCACCGCGCGCGTGGACTACACCGCGCTCGGCGAGAACATCAACCTCGGCGCGCGCATGGAGGGCTTGAACAAATATCTCGGCACCATCGTGCTCATCACCAGCGAGACGCGAAATGAGATCGGCGAATCCTTTGTGCTTCGCCCGCTCGGAAAATTCCGGCTGAAAGGATTTGAAAAGAGCGTGGAAGTTTATGAACTGCTCGACCAGTCGGACAAGGCCGCGCGCACCCAACCGTTGCGCGACGCCTTCGCCGCCGCGTTGAAACTGTTCCACCAGCGCGAGTGGGACGCCGCCGAAGCCGCTTTCAAACACGTTCTGGAAATCTCCGCTGATGACGGCCCGTCAAAATTTTACCTCAAACACCTGAAGGAACTGCCCGACCACCCGCCGTCCGCCAACTGGACAGGCGAAGTGGAGTTGAAGGAGAAGTAATCTGAAACAAGGCCGTACTGCGGACAGAAACTCGCCGCCGAAGTGACCGGTTGCACGCTACCACCGTAGCGGCAGGCGTCCCTCCCGGCGGAATGGGCGGGCGACAAACCGAAGCGCGTGGGAAGACCGGGAACCGTTGGACAACTGAAGCGTTCTTTCCCGGCGACGGAACGCCCGCCCTCTCCGTCAGGCGGGACGCCCGGCGCTACGATCCAGAAGCAGGCCCGCATGAATCACACCCGCAAAAACTCCGCCGCCGCCGCATCCGCGAAGCGCAATCCCTGCGGCGTTAGTTGAAACCGCTCAGTGTCCGCACGCCCCCAGCCTTGCTGCGTGAGCCGGTTCATCTCCCCGGCCCAATCACTCCGCAAATCAAAACCCGTCACGGTGCGAAATTCCTCGAACGGCCAGCCCGCATTCATCCGCAAGCCAAACGCCGCCGTCTCGCCCGCGCGCGACAACGGCGGCAGTTCCTCGCGCGACTCGATGGCTCGTTTGCCTTTTTCCAATTGCTCGCAATAGAGGACGCTGTTCGACCAGTTTTTCGCCCGCACGCCGCGCACGTAACCAGTCGCGCTCGGCCCCAGACCGTAGAACGATCCGCCGCGCCAGTAGTTGACGTTGTGTTTGGAGGCGAAGGCGGGAATGACGGGGGCGGTTCCGTTCGTCATTCGAGATTCGTCCTTCGTCATTCGCTGGTCGCGCGCGAAGTTGGCGATCTCGTATTGCGCCAGTCCGTGGGCGGCCGTAGTCGCGACCAACTCGTCATACATGTCGCAGGCGAGCTGCTCGTCCACGTCGAATTCGCCGGCCTGCAATTGGGCGAAGAGCGGCGTGTCCTCCTCGTAGATGACCTCGTAGCTGGAAAGATGTTCGCTGCCGAGCGCGAGCGCCTCGCGCAAGGTCTCGCGCCACACCACCATCTTCTGGCCGGGAATCGCGAACATGAGGTCGATGTTCACATTGTCGAAACCGCCCGCGCGCAGCGTGTCGAAGCTTTTGAAAACCTGTTCGCGGCTGTGGATTCGGCCCAGGCGGTCGAGCAGTTTTTCATCAAGCGACTGCACGCCCATCGAGATGCGGTTGATGCCGTGATCGCGCCAGAGCTTCGCCTTGTCGAGCGAGACCGTGGCGGGATTGCATTCGATAGTCCATTCCTCCGCGCCGAGCAGGTTCAGGCGCTCCATCGTTTTCAGAATCTGCTCCCACTGGCGCAGGTTCAAAATCGACGGGGTGCCGCCGCCGAAGAAAATCGTGCGCGGCTTCAGGTCGTGCGCCACCAACTCGATCTCCCGGACGAGCGCGCCGACGTAGCGGTTGATGAGTTCGCCGCTGGAGGCCTCGGAGAAGAACGCGCAATACTCGCATTTGTGCGCGCAGAACGGCACATGCACATACAGGCTGGTCACGGGCGGGGCGGACGACTCAATCATGGCTCCACACTAGCGGTCCGGGTGCGCTGGCGATAGGGAAAAGGAATCTCCGCATTCGCAAGTGGAAACGTCGCCCGCCACCCGGCTGCACTCCGCTCCACCTTCATCACCGCGCGATCCAGCCACCGCCGACCACCAGATCGTCCTGATAAAAAACACACGCCTGGCCGGGCGTGATGGCGCGCTGGGGGATGTGCAATCTCACCATGGCCGCGCCAGATCCGTCCGTCAGCGGCGTGACCGTGGCGGGCGTGCCGGGATGGTTGTAACGAATCTTCGCCGTGACCTCAATCGACGCGGGCGGTTCGGCAAAGGGAATCCAGTTGCACCGCTCCACCTTGAACTCGTCGCGGTCGAGCATCGTTTCGTCCCCGACGATGACGCGGTTGTTCGCAGCGTCGAGTTCCAGAACGTAGAGCGGCTTGGGTGAAGTCAGACCGAGACCCTTGCGCTGCCCGATAGTGTAAAACTCAATGCCATCATGCTTGCCGAGCACATGTCCACGAGTATCCACCACGTCGCCATGATGCTTCGCGACCAGTTTCGCATCCTGCAAAAATTTTCCGTAATCCTTGTCCGGAACGAAGCAGATTTCCATGCTCTCCTCCTTGTCAGCGGTCTTGAGGTTGCATTCGCGGGCAATTTCGCGCGTGTCACTCTTGGTCAGTTCGCCCAGCGGAAAAATCGTTTGCGCGAGCTGGTCCTGCCGGAGCGAAAAAAGAAAATAGCTCTGATCCTTGCGTGAATCGCGGCCGCGCTTGAGCAGCGTCCGTGAGCCGTCGGCGCTCGGCTCGACGCGCGCGAAATGGCCGGTGGCGATTTTCTCCGCGCCGAGCTGCCGGGCGCGGCTGATGAGCGTGCCGAACTTGAGCTTCTCGTTGCACATCACGCACGGATTCGGCGTGCGTCCGGCCCGGTATTCCTCGGCGAAATAATTGATGACCTGCTTTTGAAAATCCGCGGCCTCATCGACGAGGTAGTAGGGAATGTTCAGCTTATGCGAGACGGCGCGGGCGTCCATCACGGCCTGCGGACCGCAGCACTTGTCCTCGGCGCGGTTGACGCAGTCCTGCGGCCAGAGCTTGAGCGTGATGCCGATGACGTCGTAGCCCTGCTCCAGCAGCAGCGCGGCGGCGGACGAGGAATCCACCCCACCGCTCATGCCGACGACCACGCGCATTTTTTTTGTTTCTGTCACAGTCGGCGAAACGTAGGCGGTGAGTCGAAGCGAGTAAAGCGCGCAGCGGAACGGCGCTGTTGAGACGCGGGCTGGAGATTTGCTAGGCTTCCGCACCCGGCTCTACGGCAGGTCCGTCGCGCCCATCAGATAGCGGTCGCACTCGCGCGCCGCGCCCCGGCCTTCGTTGAAAGCCCACACCACGAGGCTCTGGCCGCGGCGGCAATCGCCGCAGGCAAACACGCCCTTGATGTTCGTGCTGTATTTCTCGAAGTCCGCCCTCGCATTGGAGCGCGCATCACGCTCGACGCCGAGGGCTTCGAGCAGCGGCTGTTCCGGCCCGAGGAAGCCCATCGCCAGCAGGACGAGCTGCGCGGGCAAAACTTTTTCGGTGCCGGGAATGTTCTTCGGAATGAACTGGCCCTTGTCGTTCCGGGCCCACTCAACCTGCACGGTGTGGACGGCCTTGACGTGTCCGTTGCCATCGCCTTCAAACTGCGTGGCGGTCGTCAGATAAACGCGCGGATCAGCGCCGAATTTCGCGGCGGCCTCCTCTTGGCCGTAGTCGAGCTTGTAAGTCTTCGGCCATTCGGGCCACGGATTGTCCCTGGCGCGCTCCAGCGGCGGCCTGGGCAAAATCTCCACCTGCACCAGCGCCTTGCAGCCGTGGCGCATCGAAGTCCCGACGCAGTCGGTGCCGGTGTCGCCGCCGCCGATGACGACGACATCCTGGCCGGTGGCGTCAATGAAGCTCCCGTTCTTCTGATCCAGCAGCGCCCTGGTGTTCGCGGTGAGAAACTCCATCGCGAAATGGACCCCCTTGAGCGCGCGGCCCTCGATGGGCAGGTCGCGCGGCTTGGTCGCACCGGTGGCGAGCACGATGGCGTCGAATTCCTTCAACAATTTTTCCGCCGGATAATTTTTCCCAACCTCGGTGTTGGGGACAAACTGCACGCCTTCCTGGGCCAGCAGATCGACGCGGCGCTGCACGACCTCCAGCTTGTCGAGCTTCATGTTCGGGATGCCGTACATGAGCAGCCCGCCGATGCGGTCGGAGCGCTCAAAGATGGTGACGAGGTGGCCGGCCTTGTTGAGCTGGGCGGCGGCGGAGAGTCCCGCTGGGCCGGAGCCGATGACGGCGACTTTCTTGCCGGTGCGCCGGGCGGGCGGCTGGGCCACCACCCAGCCTTCGTCCCAGCCCTTGTCGATGATGCTGACCTCGATGTTCTTGATCGTGACCGGCGGAGCGTTGATGCCGAGCACGCACGAGCCTTCGCACGGCGCGGGGCAGACGCGGCCTGTGAACTCCGGAAAATTATTCGTCTTGTGGAGACGGTCAAGCGCCTCCTTCCACAGGCCGCGATAGACAAGATCGTTCCATTCGGGGATCAGGTTGTTGATCGGGCAGCCGCTGGCCATGCCGCTGATGAGCTGGCCGGTGTGGCAGAAGGGAATGCCGCAATCCATGCAGCGCGCGCCCTGCTTCTTCAGGTCGGCCTCGGGCAGGTGCTCGTGAAATTCCCTCCAATCCGACACGCGCCCGAGCGGTGAACGGTCATTCGGCAGCTCACGTTTAAACTCTAAAAATCCGGTTGGCTTTCCCATTATTTATGGCTGGTTAAATTCCTTCAAAAATCTTGGCGAGCGAAACCTTGAATCCGGGCAGCACCGAGTTGCCGGTCACGAAGCGGTCGCCACGCAATAATTCCATGCTGCCATCCGGGCGATAGACGCGCACGGTTTTGCTTTTCGGATCCACCATCCACACGAGGTGGGATCCGTATTCCAGGTAGTGATTGATCTTCCGCTCGGTGCGGGTGATGGAATCGGACGGCGATAAAACCTCCACCGCCAGGTCGGGTGCGCCGTGAAAAAGCCTGCTCAATTCGCCGTGGGGCAAAATGACTTTGGACCGCCGGTGGCTCACAAATGAAATGTCCGGCTCATAACAATGCTCCAGACTCAGGCGGAAACCCGTCTGTCCGTCGAACAGGCGTCCAAGTTTGTTTTCAAAAACATGAGCACCGAGCAGATAGGTCAGGTGCGCGATGATCATTCCGTGAAGCGGTTTGGCAGGAGGCATGGCAATAATCTTTCCGTCCCAGAGTTCGTATTTGACGTCCGTGTCTGCACCCAGTGCGAGCAACTCGCGGTCAGTCCAAATCTCCGACTTGGGCTTGAGCGAACGCGCGCCCACTTCCCAGACACCACGCTTGTGCCGCGATATCGTGCCGCCAATGGTACGGGCTGCGCGCGCCATTTTGATATTTGGGAGTGTTTTCATCCGCGGCAACTCAATGCCCGCCCTTCACGTTTTCCTCAAAGGCCGCCATAATCGCTTCTTCGCCGCTCAGGCCCTGCGACTGGACCCTCTTGAGTGACTGGAGCACCCGCTTGTAATCCTGCGGCATCACCTTCACAAATTTTGGCACGAGATTTTTCCAGCCGGCCAGGACATTCGCGGCCTTCCGGCTGCCGGTGTAAGTCTGGTGACGCTGAATCTGTTTCCAGAGTTCTTCGATCTCGTCGGCGTCCTCCAGCTTTTCCAGGCCGACCATCTCCAGGTTGCAACGGCTCGCAAACGTGCCGGCCTCATCGAGAACGTAGGCCACGCCGCCGCTCATGCCGGCGGCGAAGTTGCGCCCGGTCGGCCCAAGAATCACCACGCGCCCGCCCGTCATGTATTCGCAGCCGTGGTCGCCGGTGGCTTCCACCACCGCGCTCACGCCGGAGTTGCGCACGCAGAAGCGTTCGCCCGCCATGCCGCAGAGATACGCCTCGCCCCTGGTCGCGCCGTAAAACGCTACATTGCCCACGATCATGTTGTCCTCGGCTTCGAAGGTTGAAGCTTTGGGCGGATAGACAATCAACTTTCCACCGCTCAGTCCCTTGCCGAAATAATCGTTCGCATCGCCTTCGAGTTCGAGGGTCATGCCGCGCGGCACGAACGCGCCGAAACTCTGGCCGGCGCTGCCGTTGAACTTGAGCTGGATCGTGTCTTCCGGCAGGCCGTTCGGCCCGTGCTTCTTGGTGAGATCGCAGCCGGTGATGGTGCCGACGACGCGGTTCACGTTGATGATCGGCATTTCCGCGCGGACTTTTTCACCGTGCTCGATGGCCGGTTGGCACAGCGTCAAAATCTTGGTGAGGTCGAGCGACTTCTCAAGACCGTGATCCTGATCCTGCTGACGGAAGCGGCCCACTTCCGGGCCGGCGTTTGGTTGATACAGCAGCGGCGTGAGGTCCAGTCCGCTGGCCTTCCAATGATCAATCGCCTTCCACGGAATCAATTTGTCCGTGCGGCCCACCATGTCTTCCAGCTTGCGGAAGCCGAGCTTGGCCATGATCTCGCGGAGTTCCATGGCGATGAAGCGCATGAAATTCACGACGTGATCGGGATTGCCCGTAAACCGCGCGCGCAGCTTCGGGTCCTGCGTCGCGACGCCGACCGGACAGGTGTTGAGGTGGCAGACGCGCATCACGATGCAGCCGAGCACCACGAGCGGAGCGGTCGCAAAACCAAATTCCTCCGCGCCGAGCAACGCGGCGATGGCCACATCGCGGCCGGTTTTCAACTGGCCGTCGGTCTCGACGTAAATTCGGCTGCGCAGATTATTCAACACGAGCGTCTGGTGAGTCTCGGCCAGACCGAGTTCCCACGGGCCGCCCGCGTGTTTGATCGAGGAGAGCGGCGACGCGCCGGTGCCGCCGTCGTGGCCCGAAATTAAAACCACGTCCGCATGCGCCTTGGCCACGCCGGCGGCGATGGTGCCGACGCCGACTTCGCTCACCAGCTTTACGCTGATGCGGGCGTGGCGGTTCGAGTTCTTGAGGTCGTGGATCAGCTCCGCCAAATCCTCGATAGAATAAATGTCATGATGCGGCGGCGGAGAAATAAGACCGACGCCTGCGGTCGTGCCGCGCGTCTTCGCGATTTCCGGGAAAACTTTTTTGCCGGGCAGTTCGCCGCCCTCACCGGGCTTCGCGCCCTGCGCCATCTTGATCTGAAGCTCCTTCGCGTTGACGAGGTAATGGCTCGTCACGCCGAAACGTCCGCTCGCGACCTGCTTGATCGCCGAGTTTTTCGAGTCGCCGTTCGTTTCAAGAACGTAGCGCGCCGGGTCTTCGCCGCCTTCGCCGGTATTGCTCCGGCCACCGATGCGGTTCATGGCGATGGCCAGCGCCTCGTGCGCCTCCTTGCTGATCGAGCCGTAGCTCATGGCCCCGGTCTTGAACCGCTTGACCAGGGTGTCAACGGATTCCACTTCTTCGAGCGGGATGGCCTGGTCGGCAAATTGCAAATCGAGCAGACCGCGCAAGGTGCAAAGCGTCGTAGCCCGGTTGTTCAACAGTTCGGCGTATTCGCGATAGACCTTCTCGCTGTTGAGGCGGCAGGCGATCTGCAATTTGTGAATCGTCTGCGGATTGAACAGATGCTGCTCGCCATCCGCGCGCCATTGGTACTGGCCGCCGGCGTCGAGTTCGCCGTTCACCTCGCGGGCCGGGAACGCGTGCGCGTGCCGCTTCAACGCCTCCTCCGCGATGACTTCCAGGCCGATGCCTTCGATGCGCGTGGCGGTCCACGTGAAATATTTGTCCACGACGGCTTGGTTGATGCCGATGGCCTCAAAGACCTGCGCGCCGCGATAACTTTGAATCGTCGAGATGCCCATCTTGGCCATCGTTTTCACGACGCCCTTGATGGATGCCTTGATGAATTTCTTCACCGCCGTCTTGTGATCGGTGTTGAGCAGCATCTTCTCGGCGATGAGATCGTCGATCGTGTCGTAGGCAAGATAGGGGTTGACCGCGCTGCAACCGTAGCTGATGAGCAGCGAGAAATGATGCACCTCGCGCGGTTCGCCGGATTCGAGGACAAGCCCGCAACGTCCGCGCAGACCGGCACGAATGAGATGATGATGCAATCCGGCGACCGCCAGCAGGGCCGGGATGGGCGCGAGTTCGGGCGAAACGCCGCGATCCGAAAGGATCACAATCGTGGCACCGTTGGCAATCGCCTGTTCGGCGGCGGTGAACATTTTTTCCAGCGCGGCTTCGAGTCCTTTCGCGCCGTCCTTGGCC
>CANMZY010000023.1:0-17612 GCA_947502425.1 Verrucomicrobiales bacterium | reverse complement strand
GGCGAGAATATCCTCGAGGCGATGATGAATTTGGGCGGAACATGGTTCGGCTGGCTGCTGCCGCTGCCGTTTTATTTTTTGGAATTGCTCGTCGGCATTGTGCAGGCGCTGGTGTTCGCGCTGCTCACCTCGGTGTTCACGGCCTTGATGGCCGGGCATCATGAGGAACCCCACGGCAAAGATCACGAACACGCACACTAACAATTTCGGCCGCCGGACCGTGGGCAAACTGCGGAGGCGGACGGGAAAAACGAAAGGTAAATTATGTTGATGCCCATGTTGGCAGAAATGTCGGGAAGTCTGCACATCGGTCTGGCCGCAGTCGGTTCAGCCATCGGTGTGGGAATTATTGGTATGAAGGCCGCCGAAGCGACCGGACGCAATCCGGGCGCCGCTGGTGCCATCCGTAACCAGGCGATTATTTTCGCCGCGTTGGCGGAAGGCGTGGTCTTCTTCGCCATCTTCCTGGCCAAGTAATCTTGCGGGCGCGGAGCCGAGTGGCTCCGCGCCCTGCAATCTTTCTGAAAATTTTATGACGCTACATCCTTTTCTGGCCGCCGCCGCCGAACCGGGCAATCCCGTGGAAGTGATCGCCAAGCAGTTTGGCGTGACCTGGCAGCTGTTGATCTCGCAGATCATTCTGTTCGTGATCGTCGCGCTGGCGCTGAAGAAATTTGCCTACGGCCCCATTTTGAAAATGCTCGACGAGCGCAAGCAGCGCATCGCCGAGGGCCTGGCCAACGCCGAAAAGATCAAGACCGAACTGGCCCGCACCGAGGCCGCGCGCCTGGAAATTTTGAACGCGGCGAACACCCAGGCCAACAAATTGATCGAAGAAGCCCGCGCCGCCGCCGGCAAGGTCAAGGATGTCGAAACGCAGAAGGCCATCGCCGAAGCCGCGCAGATCATCGCCAAGGCCCGCGAAGCTTCCGTGCTTGAGAAGGCCGCCGAACTCGCCAAGCTGCGTCGGGAAGTCGGACGCCTCGTCGTCCAAACCACCACGCAGGTCACCGGGAAAATCTTGACCGCCGAAGACCAGCAGCGTCTGGCCGAGGAAACCACCAAGCAGCTCGCCGCCTGACCGGTCCATGAAAAGTTCGAAACAAATCCGCCGCGACGCCAAGCAACTCTTCCGCAGTTGCCAGGCGAACGGTCTGCTCGACGAGAACCGCGTGCGCCAGACGGTGTCCGCCGTCATCGCGAAAAAGCCGCGTGGTTACACCGGGATTCTCACGCAATTGCAGCGGTTGGTGAAGCTGGACATCGACCGCCACAGCGCGCGGATCGAAAGCGCCACGCCGCTGGTGCCGGCGGTGCAGTCTGCGGTGCAGGGCAACCTGACGCGGATTTACGGCGCGGGTTTGAGTTTTGCATTTGTTGTGAACCCCGCGCTGCTCGGCGGCTTGCGCATCAAGGTTGGCAGCGATGTTTATGACGGTAGCGTCCAGTCGCGGCTCACCGCGTTGCAGGAAAGTTTTTAGTCCCTCGGCATCTGAATCGATAAAATTTTATGAGTAACTTGCTCCAAGAAATCGAAGCCCAAATTGCGGGCGTCAAAACCTCCGTCTCCCGGCAGAACGTCGGCATCGTCCGCGAAGTCGGTGACGGCGTCGCCAAGATCGAAGGCCTCACCGACGTGATGCTCAACGAGATGATCGACTTCGGCAACGGCGTCACCGGCCTCGCCCTCAACCTTGAGGAGACGGAAGTCGGCGCGATCATTCTCGGCGAATACGCCAGCGTGAAGGAAGGCCAGGAAGTGCGCACCACCGGCAAGCTCCTCTCCGTGCCCGTGGGCAAGGGGCTGTTGGGCCGCGTGGTCAACACGCTCGGCCTGCCGCTGGATGGCAAGGGGCCGATCGAGGCCGCCGCGTATTATCCGATTGAAAAAATCGCGCCCGGCATCATCAAGCGCAAATCGGTCAGCCAGCCGTTGCAGACCGGCATCATGGCCATCGACGCGATGATCCCGATCGGCCGCGGCCAGCGCGAACTCATCATCGGCGACCGTTCGACGGGCAAGACCACCATTGGCGTGGACGCGATGATCAACCAGGCGCGCATCAACAATTCCGAAGCATCCAAGGAGAAAGATTTTCGCCCAGTCTATAGCATCTACGTCGCGGTCGGTCAGAAGCAGTCGAGCATCGCCCGCGTCATTGCCACGCTGGAGAAAGAAGGCGCGCTTCCTTACACCATTGTCGTCGTGGCGGCGGCCTCCGATTCCGCCGCGAATCAATACCTCGCGCCGTTCGCCGGCGCGTCGATGGGCGAATATTTCATGGATAACGGCATGGATGCGCTCATCATTTTCGACGATCTCTCCAAGCAGGCCGTGGCCTATCGCCAGGTGTCGCTGGTCTTGAAGCGTCCGTCGGGCCGCGAGGCGTATCCGGGCGACGTGTTTTATCTGCACAGCCGTCTGCTGGAACGCTCGGCGCGCGTCTCGGAGAAATATGGCAACGGCTCGCTCACCGCGCTGCCGATCATCGAGACGCAGGCCGGCGACGTCTCGGCCTACATTCCGACGAACGTGATTTCGATCACCGACGGCCAGATTTATCTGGAGACGGATTTGTTCTATCAAGGCATGCGTCCGGCCATCTCGGTCGGCCTTTCTGTTTCGCGCGTCGGTTCCGCCGCGCAGATCAAGGCGATGAAACAGGTCGCCGGCAAAATTAAGCTGGACCTCGCGCAGTTCCGCGAACTCGCGGCCTTCGCGCAGTTCGGTTCCGACCTTGACGCCAAGACGCAGGCGCAGCTCGAACGCGGCAAGCGCATCGTCGAGCTGTTCAAGCAGGGGCAATACAATCCGCTGCCGGTCGAGGCGCAGGCGGCGATCCTGTGGGCGATGCAGAACAACCAGCTCGACGACGTGGCGGTGGAAAAGATCAAAGACTTTCAAACGAAGTTCACGGACTTCCTCGGCACGCGGAAGGCCGAACTGCTCGGCAAGATTCGCGCCGAAAAAGCGTTCAGCGACGCGCTGGCCGCTGAGTTGAAGGCCGCGATTGTGGAGTTCAAACAGACGTATCGGTAATAAAAAATTGTTTGAGGTCATAATTTGTGACTTCAAGATTTAACCATGCCCAGCACCCGCGACATTCGCCGACGCATCAAGTCGGTCAAGAACACCGCCCAGATCACCAAGGCGATGCAGATGGTGGCCTCGGCCAAGATGCGCAAGGCCCAGCAGTCGGCCATCGCCGGGCGGCCCTACGCCGCGTTGATGAACAGCGTGCTGGCTGAAGTGACGGCGGGCGCGGGCGAGTTTTCCCACCCGCTCATGGAAAAGCGCGAAGTCAAAAAGCGCGCCGTCATCATCATCAGCACGGACAAGGGATTGTGCGGCGGACTGAACACGAACCTGCTGCGCGAGGCCGCGAAGTTTGACAAGAACACGACCGTCTTCATCACCGCCGGACGCAAGGCCTCGCAGTTCATCGCACGCACCAAGCGCGAACTGGTGGCGGAGTTCACCTACAAGGACAGCCCCCTGTTCAGCGAGGCGCGGGCCATCTCCAAGTTTGCCCAGGATTTGTTTCTCGGAGGCAAGGTGGATCGCGTGGACGTGCTCTACACCAATTTCGTTTCCACGCTGGTGCAGAAGCCGGAAGTGCGTTCGTTGCTGCCGCTCGGTGAGATCAAGGCGCTGGAGGCCGGCGTGGACGGGGCCGGCGAGGCGGCGGAATTGACCGGCAAGGGCATCGAGTACCTGTTCGAGCCGACGGCGGTCACGGTGCTGGGCAACCTGCTGCCGCACTATCTCAATTTTCAAGTCTTCCAGTATTTGCTGGAGGCCAAGGCGTCGGAACACAGCGCGCGCATGGTCGCCATGAAGAGCGCGACCGACAACGCCAAGCAGATGATCAAAGACCTGACGCTCGAATACAACAAGCTCCGCCAGGCCAACATCACCAAGGAACTTTTGGAAATCACCAGCGCCGCCATGGCGATGAGTTAACTGACATTTTATGAACAAAGGCAAAATCGTCCAAATCATCGGTCCCGTCGTGGACGTGGAATTTCCGGCCCAACTGCCGGCCCTCTTCAACGCGCTGACCATTCAATTCACCCCGCCGGGCGGCGTGTCCACCAAGCTCACGCTCGAAGTGCAGCAGCACCTCGGCGACAACTGGGTGCGCGCCATCGCCATGTCCACCACCGAGGGCCTGAAGCGCGGCCAGGAAGTGTTTGACGCCGGTGCGCCCATCTCCATGCCCGTCGGCGAGGCCGTCATGGGCCGCGTCTTCAACGTCACCGGCGACGCCGTGGACGAACAAGGCCCGGTCCTCGCGGACAAGTATTATCCGATTCACCGCGCGGCCCCGCCGCTCATCGATCAATCCACCTCGCCGCAGGTGCTCACCACCGGCATCAAGGTCATTGATCTCATCTGCCCGTTCTTGAAGGGCGGCAAGGTCGGCGCGTTCGGTGGCGCCGGCGTCGGCAAGACCGTCGTCATCATGGAACTCATCAACAACATTGCGAAGCTGCACGGCGGCATCTCGATGTTCGCCGGCGTCGGCGAACGCACGCGCGAAGGCAACGATCTCTACAACGAAATGATCGAAGCCAACGTCATCAAGGTCGAGCTGGACGAGAAGGGCCATCCCAAGAAAAACGCTCTGGGTCTGCCGATCATCATCCCCGGCTCCCGCATCGGGCTGGTCTATGGCCAGATGAACGAACCGCCCGGCGCGCGTCTCCGCGTGGCCCTCTCCGCGCTCGCCGTGACCGAATATTTCCGCGACGAAAAAAATCAGGACGTGCTCCTGTTCGTTGATAACGTCTTCCGTTTCTCACAGGCCGGCTCCGAAGTGTCCGCGCTCCTCGGCCGCACGCCCAGCGCCGTCGGCTACCAGCCGACGCTTGCCGCCGAAATGGGCGACCTCCAGGAACGCATCACCTCGACCAAGAAAGGTTCCATCACCAGCTTCCAGGCCGTCTATGTGCCCGCCGACGATTTGACCGACCCCGCGCCGGCCACCACGTTCGCGCACCTCGACGCGACCATCGTGCTCGAACGCTCCATCGCCGAACTGGGCATTTTCCCCGCGGTCGATCCGCTGGCCTCGAACTCGCGCGCGCTTTCGCCGGAAATCGTCGGGCAGGAACATTACGACGTGGCGCGCGGCGTGCAGAAAGTTTTGCAGCGCTACAAGGATTTGCAGGACATCATCGCCATTCTGGGCATGGACGAACTTTCCCCGGAGGACAAGACGACGGTGTTCCGCGCGCGGCGCATCCAGAAATTTCTCAGCCAGCCGTTCACGGTGGCGGAACAGTTCACCGGCCGCTCCGGCAAGCAGGTGCCGGTGGCCGAGACGGTGAAGAGCTTCAAGGAAATTCTCGAAGGCAAGCACGACGACGTGAACGAAGGCAACTTCTACATGAAGGGCGGCATCGACGAGATCAAAGAAGCTTGAGCGACTCTAGCTGCGCGTTGGAGCCAGAATCTCTGGCTCTCAACCCTCAACTTTCAACTCTCAACCAAACATGGCCAGCACCTTAAAACTCGAAATCGTCACGCCGGAAGCGCGGACTTACTCCGAAGACGTGGAGATGGTCACGCTCCCCGGCACGGAAGGCGAGATGGGCATTTATCCCAATCACGTCCCGCTGATGACGCAGATCAAACCGGGCGAGATCACCGTGTTGAAGGGGGGCCAGCAGTATTTTCTCGCGGTCGGCGAGGGCTTTGTGGAAATCACCGGTGACCGCGTGGCCATCATGACCGACATGGCGATCAAGGCTGAGAACATTGACGAAGCCAAGGCCGAGGAGGCCCGGAAGCGCGCCGAAGCCCGGCTCACCGAGAAGCTCGACGACGAGGAAGTCGCGTCGGTCAGCGCCGCGCTCGCTCATTCGCTGGCGCAGCTCCACGTCAAGCGCCGCCAGCGCCGGTAAGGTTTTCCGGATCGGGTGCATTGGGACACGGTGCTTCCGTCAGCCGGCCCAATGGTTTGGAGTTCCGCTTTCAGGCGGTTCGGGCGTTGAATCGCCTGAAGGCGGAACTCCAAACCATGACGCGCCCGAGTTTCAATGGCAGCTCATGAAAATCACGAAACCACTTTTGCTGGCGTTTTTTCTCCCGACGGTCGCGATGTCGGCGGCGGAGCCGGGCTGGCCGCAGTTTCGTGGGCCGGACGGTTCGGGCGTGGCGGCCGGCGCGGAGCCGCCGGCGCATTTCGGGACTTCCTCCAACGTGCTGTGGGCTGTCGCCCTTCCGGCCGGCAATTCCTCGCCGTGCATCGCGGGTGACAAAATCTTTCTGACGGCCCGGGACAAAACCCAACTGGAAACGCTCTGCCTTAACCGGCGCGACGGGAAGATTTTGTGGCGGCAGCCCGTGCCCGTCGGCAAGCTCGAACCGGCCCACCCGCTCAACACCCCGGCCACGCCGACGCCCGTGACGGACGGTCGGAGTGTGTTCGTTTACTTCGGCTCGTTCGGCCTGCTCGCCTATGATCTCGACGGTCGCGAGCAATGGCGCCGGCCGTTGCCCGCGCCGGTGGTGGAGTTCGGCACCGGCGCGTCGCCGATTTTGGCGGACGACAAGCTGATCCAGGTTTGCGACCAGGACGAAGGATCCCATCTCCTGGCAGTGGACAAGGCGAACGGGAAGACGATCTGGAAAATTGAGCGTCCGGAATTTCGCCGCAGCTTTGCCACCCCGTTCCTCTGGCGGCACGATGGCACCGAGGAATTGATCGTTCCCGGTTCGATCTGGTTGAAATCGTATCTGCTCAAGGATGGCGCGGAGCGGTGGACCTACAGCGGGACGTCGCGCGTGGCGTGCAGTTCGCCGGCGGCGGGGGACGGTCTCCTGTTCAGCGCGAGCTGGAACATCGGTGGCGACGAAGGCGCTCGGATCACGATGCCGCTGTTCGAGGAGTTCGCCCGCGACCACGACAAGAACCAGAACGGCAAATTGTCGCCCGACGAAATCCCCGCCGGCCCCGTGCGCGAACGGTTCACGCAGATGGACGTGAACAAGGACGGCTTGGTCACCGCCGCCGAATGGGCCGGGATGCGGGACATGTTCGCGAAGGCGGGCAACGCGGTGCTGGCCATCCGGCCGGGCGGGCAGGGGGACATCACCGCCACGCACCTCGCGTGGAAAGTGACGCGCAGCCTGCCCTATGTCTCGTCGCCGCTCTTTCATCAGGGGCGCGTGTTCACGGTGAAAAACGGCGGACTGGCCTCCTGTTACGAGGCGAAAACCGGGAAGCCGTTTTATCAGGACGAACGGCTCGGGGCGCTGGGAGATTACTATTCCTCGGCGGTCGCGGCGGGCGGAAAAATTTTTCTGGCCTCGCAAAAAGGCGTGGTACTAGTGCTGGCCTCCGGCGAGATGCTGGAAATTCTGGCGCGCAATGATCTGGGCGAACAGATCATGGCCACCCCGGCCATCGTCGGCGGAAAAATGTACGTGCGCACGGCGGGCCATCTTTACGCCTTCGGCCGGTGAAGGAGGGTTCGGCCGCCGGAGAAATGGCGCGCCACCCGCCGCATTGACCGGGGCGCCCCGCGCCGCTACAACCTCCCGCAGACGGAGCCTTCATGCCCGACATTGACACAGCACTGCGCTTCTCGAAGTTCGCCATCGTGGTCAACATCGCGCTGGCCGCGGCCAAAATCGCCGCCGGTGTCCTCGGCAATTCCTACGTGCTCATCGCCGACGGCGTCGAATCCGCCGCCGACGTTTTTAGTTCGCTCGTCGTCTGGAGCGGGCTGCGTTTCTCCGTCCGCCCCGCCGACGCGAACCATCCTTTCGGCCACGGCAAGGCCGAGTCGGTCGCCAGCATCATCGTCTCGCTGGTGCTGCTCGGCGCGGCGCTGCTGCTCGCGTTGCAAAGCTTCCGCGAGATCGGCGCGCCGCAGCCGCGAACCCCGGAGCCGTTCACCCTGCTCGTGCTCCTGGCCGTCATTGTCATCAAGGAAACGCTTTACCGCTTCGCTTGGAAAACCGGCGACTCGCTCCGCAGCACCGCGCTCAAAGGCGACGCCTGGCATCACCGCTCCGACGCGCTGACGTCGGCGGCGGCGTTTCTGGGCATCGCCATCGCGCTGCTCGGCGGGCCGAGATTTGCGAGCGCCGACGCCTGGGCCGCGCTGGTCGCGTGCGGGGTGATCGCGTGGAACGGGCTGCGCCTGCTGCGCACGGCGCTGGACGAGGTGATGGACGCGGCGGTCGCGCCGGAGATCACCGCCGCCGTACGGAAGATCGCCGGCGACGTGGAGGGCGTGCAGGCCATCGACAAATGCCGCATTCGCAAAAGCGGCATTCATCTCGCGCTCGACATCCATGTGGTGGTGGACGGCGAATGGAGCGTGCGGCGCGGGCACGCCCTCGCGCATCTGGTCAAGGACCGGCTGCTCGCCTCGCCGCACCAGATCAACGACGTGACCGTCCATATCGAACCGCACGAGCCGGATCGGAGATGAGCCGGGCCATGCGTTCCGAACTACAAGTCAGCGTCCACTGAGAGCTGTGTCCAGTGGCGTCTCTTCCGTCCTTCACCTGCCGTTCCCCATTGTCTCCATTCTTGGCGATGGCTACTCTCCGCGCGTCACCATGAACACTTTCTTTTCATCCCGGAACCCCAGCCGGCGCGAATTCATCCGGCGGGCCGGTGCCGCCGGGCTTGGCTTCGCGTGCGGTGCCACCGCCCGCGCCGCCGCCGCCGCGCCGCCCGCGCTGCCGTCCATCGAAGTCGAGAAGGCGGACTGGGGCGCCGCTTCCACCGCCGACATTCGTGCCGTGCTCAAATCCACCGCCACCGAACTCTGGCGGCATTGCGGCCTGACGCGGCTGGAGCCGCTGCGCGTGCAGCATCGCAAGGCCGGGCCGATCACGATTTTTCAGCGCGCGGTGGACGGCCGGATCCGGATCGGCCTCTCGCCGCAAGGCCCGTTCTGGTCGCAGTTCGCCTATCAGTTCGCGCATGAGTTCGCGCACACCCTGGCCGTCCACACCAATGACTGGAAGGCGAAGTGGCAAAGTTCCGACCACGCGAACCACTGGCTGGAGGAGAGCATCGCCGAGACGGCCTCGCTCTTCGCCATGCGCGCGATGGCGAAAACCTGGGAGACCCAGCCGCCGTATCCGAACTGGAAATCCTACGCGCCGTCGCTCGCCAAGTATGTCGCCGACTGGATGGCCGACCCGGCGCGTCAACGGCCCGCCGGCCAGACCTTCGCCGCGTGGTTCGCCGCCGCGCTGCCGGAGCTGCGCAAGAATCCGGTCGATCGCACGCGCAACGCGATCATCGCGCAACAGCTTCTGCCGCTGTTCGAGCGCGAGCCGTCCGGCTGGGAGGCGGTGACGTGGCTGAACCTCGGCCAGCGCGTCGCGGACAATCCTTTTCCTACGCATCTCGCCGAGTGGCAGGAGGCGTGTCCGAAGGAGCGAAAGAAATTTGTGGACGCGCTGGCTGAAGTGTTCGCAGTGAAGTTATGAAACGGTGACAGGCCGCTGGCTGGAGTTGGAGTTCATGCTTGAGCATGTCTGCCGCCCGCCACCGTGCCGCGCGCGCGGCGAGATCTCAGCGTGTCCGCCGCCAAACGAACAGACTCCGTCTTTTCCTCACGCCACTTTCACCTTCAGCTTGTTTCCCTTGATGCGGGCACGGTTGAGCTTGGCGATGATGCCGTTGGCATGTTCGGCGGACACATCCACAAAGGCATGCCGCTCGCGGATGTCCACGGTGCCGACCGTCTGGGCGGGCAAACCCGTCTCGCCAAGAATCGCCCCGACCACGTCGCCCGTGGCGACACCATGCTCGGTGCCCACGCTCATCCAGAGACGGGTTTGATCGGCGGGCGTGGCGCGGCTAGCTTTCGGCACGGCGGCGCGCGGGAACGGAGCCTTGAATTGTTTTTCTTTGAACGACAGCGGGGCCGGCTTGGCGGCGGCGGGCGCCATCGGCGCGGGTGAAGCCGCCGGAGCAGTCACCGGCGCGGTGGCCGGCGGGGCTGGCCGGGAATTTTCTTTGGCGGGCGGTCGCGCGCGCGGCGGCGCTTCGTAGGCGCGGGCCGGACGTTCGTCCCGGTATTCGCGGCGTTGTGGCGCGCGTTCCTCGCGGTAATCGCGCGGCTCTGGCCGGGCGGGCCGCTCATACGCGCGCCGTTCCGGCCGCTCGGCATATTCGGCGCGCGGCGCTCTCTCGGGACGCTCTGATCGCTCCGGGCGTTCCGGGCGTTCCGCGAAGGAGCCTTTGGTTTTCACCGCCGGGGCCGCCGCCGTTTCGCCGCCGGCCAGTTGATGCAGCGCCGCCGCCGCGATGTCGGTGGACGAGAAACCTTCCTCGAGCAGCCGCGCCACCTTGGATTCTTGCACCTTGAATTCACCGCTTTTCAACGTGAGGCGGATCTTGTCGAGGAACGAACCGGCGCGGGCCTCCTCGACTTCATCGAGCGTCGGCACCTGCGCGCGTTGAATCCGCATTTTGGTGTAACGCTCGATGTTGCGGATTTGAAACAGCTCGCGCCCCGCCACGAACGAGATCGCGCGGCCCGCGCGGCCCGCGCGGCCGGTGCGGCCGATGCGGTGCACGTAATCCTCCACGTCGTAGGGCAGGTCGTAGTTGAAGACCACCTCGATGTCGTCCACGTCGATGCCGCGCGCCGCCACGTCGGTGGCCACGAGAAATTCGAGGCCGGACTTGCGGAACTTGTTCATCACGCGGTCGCGCATCGCCTGGGTCATGTCGCCGTGCAGCCGGTCGGCGGAATAACCCTGGGCGTTCAGATGATCGACGAGGTCATCGACCATCCGCTTAGTGTTGCAGAAAACGATGCCGAGTTTCAGGTCGTGAATGTCGATCAGCCGCGTGAGCGCCTCGATTTTGTAGCGGCGGTCGATCTCGTAATAAAACTGCTCGACCGTCGGCACCGTCATCGCCGCCTGCTGGATGCGGACGCTGACCGGTTCGCGCGCGTATTTTCCGATCAAATCCTGGATCGGCTTCGGCATGGTGGCGGAGAAGAACACCGTCTGCCGTGTCGGCGGCACCGCCTGCAAAATAAATTCAATGTCATCGCGAAAACCCATGTTGAGCATCACGTCGGCCTCGTCGAGGATGACCATCTTCAGCGAATCCAGCCGCAGCGTACCGCGCCGCATGTGGTCCATGACGCGCCCCGGCGTGCCGATGACGATCTGCGCGCCCTGTTTCAGGCCCATGAACTGTCGCTCGTAGGACTGCCCGCCGTAGATCGGCAGCGCATGCAGGCCGCGTTTGAAGAAGGCGAGCTTGTGAATTTCCTCCGAGACCTGCACGGCGAGTTCGCGGGTCGGGCAGAGGATCAAAACCTGCGTGGCGCGCTTTTGGGCGTCCACCTTTTCCACGGCGGGAATGCCGAACGCGGCGGTCTTGCCCGATCCGGTCATGGACTGGCCGACCACGTCCTTGCCCGCCATCAGGACGGGAATGGCCTCGCCTTGGATGGGCGCGGCCTTTTCGAAGCCGAGCTTGTCGATGGCCTTGAGCATTTCTGGCGAGAGGCCGAGTTCCGAAAATAATTTAGCGATCATGCAACGGCCAGTGTCGCCGGTCGCGCGGCGCAAGACGAGCAGTATCGCAATTTATTTCGAGTCACCAGCGGGTGACGGTTCTCCGCAGTGCAGCCGGGCGTTCGTGCCGACCGCAGGCGGTCTTTTCCCTCTCCTCCACGAAGGCAGGAGCGAGCCGGGGTGGGCTGCCGGCCGCAGCCGCCCCGAGCCGGAGCGCCATTTACTTTCCTGCTGGCCGCTGCTAAAACCCACGGGTGCTTAACGACTCCGCCCTCTGGAAAACCATCGCCGCGCGCCGCCGGCTCACGCTCATCGCCGGGCCGTGCGTGATCGAAAGCGAAGCTCTTTGCCTGCGCGTCGCCGCGTCGCTGCAAAAAACCTGCGACCGGCTCGGCATCTATTTTATTTTCAAGGCCAGCTACGACAAGGCCAACCGCTCCTCCGGCCAGTCGTTTCGCGGGCCGGGCCTGAATGACGGGCTGTTGGTACTGGAGAAGGTCCGCGCCCGCCTCGGCGTGCCGGTGCTCACGGATGTCCACACCGAGGCGCAGGCTGTCGAGGCCGGCGCGGTGGTGGACGTGCTGCAAATCCCCGCCTTCCTCTGCCGCCAGACCGATCTCATCCAAGCCGCCGTGGCCACCGGAAAAATTGTGAACGTGAAGAAGGGCCAGTTTCTTTCCCCGCAGGAAATGACGCAGGTCGTGAAGAAGGCGGCGGCGGCGGGCGGCAAAAAATTATTACTCACCGAGCGCGGCACGACCTTCGGCTACAACAATCTCGTGGTGGACATGCGGTCGATTCCGATCCTGCGGCGGCTCGGTTTCCCGGTGATCTTTGACGGCACGCACTCGGTGCAACTGCCCGGCGCGGGCGGCGACAAGTCCGGCGGGCAGCGGGAGTTCGCGCCGGTGCTGGCGCGCTGCGCGCTGGCGGCGGGCGCAGACGGGCTGTTCATCGAGACGCATCCCGATCCGGACCGCGCGCTGAGTGACGGGCCGAACATGATTCCGCTCGGGCAGATGCCGAAGCTGCTGCAATCGCTGCTCAAGATAAGGGAGGTGATGGGTAACGCGGAACGCGGAACGCGGAACGCGGCATGACCGACGGGCACAAACTTGCGGAGCCAGTCTCTCTTCCAATGGTGAAAAAAATTTCCAGACAACTTCAGTCCAAACTCGCCCGCGTGAAGCTGTTTCTCTGCGACGTGGACGGCGTGCTGACGGACGGATCGATTTTCATCACGGCGGATTCCGAGTTCAAACAGTTTAGCATCCAGGACGGGCTGGGGATGATCCTGCTGCGGCGCGAGGGGATCAAGGTCGGCTGGATTTCCGCGCGACCCTCGGTGGTCACGACGCGGCGGGCCGAGGAGTTGAAGATTGATTTTCTCAGCCAGGTGAAGACGGGCAAGGCCGCCGAGGTGGAAAAAATCCTGGCCGTCGCCGGCTGCGGCTGGGCAGAAATTTGTTTCGTGGGCGACGACGTGGTGGATCTCGCGGTGCTCAAGCGGGCCGGGGTGGCGGTGGCGGTGGCCAACGCCATTCCTGAAGTGAAGGCGATAGCGGATTATGTGACCGCGGCGCGGGGCGGGCACGGCGCGGTGCGCGAGGTGGCGACGCTGATTTTGCGGGCGCAAAAAAAGTGGGCGCGGCTGGTGAAAGACTATACGCTCTGAGTCATGCGCCGTTCCTTGATGAACATGTCCCTGGCCGCTGGCGGGTTGCTGGTGGTCGCGCTGCTCTGGCTGGCGCCGCCGCTGGCCGCGCAGTTCACCCTGGTCGGCAAGGTTAAAGATTTCAAAGTGCCGGACTATTATCCGGCTATCCCCGGCGTGGCGACCAACCGCCTGAAAACCCTGCTGACCGGCTCGAACGCGCAGCCGCAGTTGGGCGGCCTGCTGCTCGTCAACGGGCTGCGCATCGAGAGTTTCCGCGAGACCGGCCCGTCGGAATCGGTCATCCTCGCGCCGCAATGTCTGTTCGAGATGGCCAGCCGCAATGCCTCGAGCACGGGCCGGTTGGAGATGTTCAGTTCCGACGGGCGTTTCTCCATCGCGGGCGACGGCTTTCTTTGGCGGGCGGCCAATGCCTCGCTCATCATTTCCAACCGCGTCCGCACGTTCATCCGCAAGGACGCCGTGGGCGAGTTCGATTCCGCGAAACCCGAACCTCCCCAACCTGTCGCGCCGAAACCATGAAAAGAATCCTCCTCCCGTTGCTGCCGTTCCTGCTGGTCCTGCGCCTCGCCGCCGCCGCCGAGTCGGCCACCCCCGCCGCGCCGGGCGCGACCAACGCCATCCCGCGCCGGAACCTGCTCATCACCGCCGATTTCTTCGAGTATAACTCCTCGAACAAGGTGGCTATCTACACCGGCAACGTGCGCGTGGTCGATCCGCCCATGCACACCAACGAGCCGCCGACGACGATCACCTGCAAAATCATGACTGTGAAGCTGCCGTTGGAGGGCGGAAAAATTGAGAGCATCACCGCCGACGGCGACGTGGTCATCGACCAAGGCTCCAGCCACGCCACCGGCGCGAAAGCGGTTTACAAGGCGGTGACGGATTTCGTGGAGCTATCGGGCGACCCGGTGCTGGTCACGACCAACGGGACGTTGCGGGGCGACCTGGTCATTCTCGACCGGCGCAACGGCAAGCTGAAGGCCACCGGCCGGGTGCGGATGGAGTTGAGGCAGGACACCGTCGGCAAGAACGACGCCGGTCTGATCGGGGCCAAGCCGCCCAGGCCCACCAATGCCGTGCCGGTGAAGCCCCAGCCATGAGCCTCATCGCCACGGACAAATTGGTGAAGGCCTATCGCGGTCGCCGGGTGGTCGATGGCGTCTCCATCCAGGTCGGGCCGGGCGAAATCGTGGGGCTGCTCGGCCCCAACGGCGCGGGCAAGACGACGACCTTCAACATGGTCGTGGGCGTGGTGAAACCGGACGAAGGCGCGGTGCGGTTTCAGGACGTGGAGGTGACGGGCAAGCCGATGCACCAGCGCGCGCGGCTCGGCATGGGCTATCTCACGCAGGAACCGTCCGTCTTCCGCAAGCTCACCGTCGAGCAGAACATCCTGGCGATCTTGGAGACCTGCCAGATCGGGCGGCAGGAGCGGAAGATCCGTTTGAAGTATCTGCTTGATGAACTCGATCTCGCGCGGTTGGCGAAGAGCAAGGCCTACACCCTCAGCGGCGGCGAGAAGCGCCGGCTGGAAATCACCCGTGCCCTCGTCACCAGCCCGAAACTGCTGCTGCTCGACGAGCCGTTTGCCGGCATCGACCCCATCGCCGTCTATGAGGTGCAGAAGATCGTGCGCCGCCTGCGGGACCGCGGACTGGGCATCCTCATCACCGATCACAGCGCGCGGGAAATGCTCAAGCTGATCGACCGCGGCTACATCATCGTGAAGGGCCAGGTGCTGATCGAAGGCTCGGCCGAGTTTCTGGCCAATGACGCCAAGGCGCGGGAAATTTATCTCGGCCCCGAATTCAACATGTAGGGGCGCCGCCCGATTTTATGTCACACGACCTCGTCACTGTGGAGCGGTTTTACACCGCGCAGATCGACTCGTTGCAGCTGCAGCTCGTGGCCGGTGCCGCCGGCCTCAAGCGCATCATCCGCGAGCCGACCGTCAACCGCCCCGGCCTGGCGCTGGCCGGATTCACGCGCTATTTCGCGAACAAGCGCGTGCAGGTGATGGGCAGCGCCGAGAATTTTTTCTTGAAGTCGCTCTCCCCGGAGGAGCGCGAGCGGCGCTATGCCCAGCTTTTTTCCTACAAGATTCCCTGCGTGGTCTTCTGCCGCGGCTATCACCCGGACCGGCTGCTCTTGCGCGCGGCGGAGAAGGCCGGCGTGCCGGTTTTCAACTGCCCGCTCATCACGATGAAGTTTATCAACCTCGCCACCTTGGCGCTGGAGGAGCTCTTCGCCCCGCGCGGCAGCGAGATGGGCAGCATGGTGGACATCCTCGGCGTGGGCGTGATCATCAAGGGCGAGAGCGGCATCGGCAAAAGCGAAAGCGTCCTCGCCCTGATCGAACGCGGCTACAGCCTCGTGGCGGATGACATCACCAAGCTCCGGTTGGCGGACGGCCGGGAGGTCTTCGGCACCAGCTCCGAGCTGACCCGCAATCACATGGAGGTGCGCGGCATCGGCATCATCAATGTCCAGGCGATGTTCGGCGTGCGCAGCATCCGCCTCGAGAAGCGCGTCGATCTGGTCGTCTCGCTCAAGGCCTGGAACGACGTCCCGGACGTGGACCGCCTCGGCCTAGAGGACCAGCACGTTAAGATTCTGGGGATCGAGGTGCCGCACATCGTCATTCCCGTCCGGCCCGGGCGCGACCTGGCCCGGCTTGTCGAAGTGGCCGCGTTCCAGACCAAGCTGAAGCTTTCCGGCTGCAACGCCGCGAAGGAATTGAACGAGGCGCTCCTGGCGAAGATGGTTCCGAAGGGCAAACTGTAGAAAATTATTGGCAAAGCCCGGTGGCTCGGCGAGGGTCACGGCGGCCAATGAGCGCGAAAAAACAACTGACGAGCCCGATTTGAAAATTAGAAAAGAGCTGCTGGTGTCCAACAAGAACGGCATCCATGCCCGTCCCGCCGCCTTGTTCGTCAAGACCGCCAGCCGTTTCGCCTGCGAGGTCTTCGTCGAGAAGGACGGCGAGACCGTCAATGGCAAGAGTATCATGGGCCTGATGATGCTCGCCGCCGGCCCCGGCAGCAAAATCATGATCCAGGCCGAAGGCGAGGATGCGGCCAAGGCGGTCGTCGAACTGGAGGCGTTGCTCCGGCGCAGGTTCGATGAGGAATAGAAAGTTGTGGCCGTTTTGGCTCCACCCGTGTCGCGCCTTCCGCCGTTTTTCCCGCCCTTTCCCCGTTTGAGCAAACTCTGGTCAAGCCCTGTCTCTTGCACTAAATTCCGCCGTGATGCGTCCTGAAGCCCAACTACTGGCCCGTTGCCGTCGCGGCGAGGCCGAGGCCTGGAACGAGCTTTTTGATCTGCACTACGCGGCGGCGGGGCGGTTTGTTTTCCAGCTTTCGTCCGATCTCAAACGCGAGGACGTAGAGGAAATCTGTCAAGAAACCTTTCTCACCGTCATCAAAAATCTGGATGCCTTCCAGGGCAACTGCCAGTTCCAGACTTGGCTCTTCCGCATCGCCGCGAACAAGACTCACGACCACCGCCAGCGCCTGCGCGCGGCCAAGCGCGGCGGCGGCCAGATCACGCTTTCCTTGAATGCCGAGGATGCGGAAACCGGCTTGAGCATCGACCCGCCCAGCCACGCCCCCGGCCCGGACCTGTCGATGATCCAGTCCGAAAACGGCACGCTCATCAGCCAGGCCCTCGGCCAGTTGGGCGGGCCGTGCCGCGAGGTCATCGAACTGCGCTACTTCGCCGACCTGAGCTACGAGGAAATCGCCGCCCACCTCAGCCTGAACCCCAAGACCGTCAGCTCCCGCCTTAGCAAATGCCTCGACAAACTGGAGGAGGCCGCCTTGAAGCTATTTTCACGGGAGAAAAACAAAATCTTCTCCGTCTAATCCTCATGCCACCCGAAGGCCACGATAAAATTGAACAACTGCTCCGCGAGCATGCCGAACGGCGTCGCACCGAGGCCGGCGCCCCGCTCGAACTGCACCCGGCCACCCGCCGGCTCCTGCTGGGCGAAGTGGCCCGCCTCTTTTCGAAAATCGCGGCCCGTCGCCCGTGGTATCATTTCAAGACCCGCCTTTGGCCCCGGCTTTCCTTCGGCGTCACCACCCTGGCCGTTTTTGCCGTCGTCGGCTGGGCGGTGGTCCGCTTCTGGAACGACCTGGAGGGCGTCGGTGATGTCGCTAAGCGAGATGCGGAATTTACCCCGACGCTCGGCGGAATGGGCGGAGGAAAAAATGCCGGTGCGTCCGCGCCGCTGGAACTGGCGAAGAATGTGCCGGAGGCAGCCGACCGTTTTGTGCTGTCGGCGGATGGATTGCATCCGGTCAAGGACGCGGCCCCGCCCGCATCGGGCACGCCCGCCAGTCCGCCCCGGGTCGTGGTGCCAGCCGGCGAGAAAAGAGAAGCACCCGGAAGTGTTTTAGCTTTCAGTTC
>CANMZY010000022.1:0-17706 GCA_947502425.1 Verrucomicrobiales bacterium | reverse complement strand
CGCTCCTTTCTTTTTACCATTGGCCGCGCCGGGCTTGGGAGGCTCCACCAGCGGGTCCATGTTTTTCGCCTTGTTGATGTATTCGTCGAGGCTGTTGGGCAGCTCGCGATAATCGGGCATGGCCGGGTTCGGGTTGCGGACCCGCGCGAGATAGGTCAGGCGCGGCCGGGTGTCGAGGAAGCCGAGCACGGCGTAGTTGCGTTCCTGATCCTTGAGCTGGGACACGCGGCTCTTCTTGTCAAGAATGTTGCCGAAGACAATCGCCTCGGCGGGGCAGGCCTGCTGGCAGGCGGTCTTGATCGTGCCGTCCGGCACTTCCACGTCGCCGCTCGCCCCGGCCTTGACCTTCTGCGAAATTTTCGCCTGCTCGATGCGCTGGAGGCAGAAGCTGCATTTCTCCATGACGCCGCGCATCCGCACGGTGACATCAGGATTCTTGACGAGCTTGAGCAGTTCCCATTCGTCATTCTTGCGCGTGGCCATCGGGCCGGCGTAGAGATTTTCCAGGGGGCGCTTGTTGTAATCGAAGAAATTGAACCGGCGCACTTTCCAGGCGCAGTTGTTCGAACAGTAGCGCGTGCCGACGCAGCGGTTGTAGGCCATCACGTTCAGCCCTTCCTCGTCGTGGACGGTGGCGTTGACCGGGCAGACGCTTTCGCACGGCGCGGATTCGCAATGCTGGCACATCATCGGCTGCGTCACGACCTGCGGATCGTCGATCCATTTCTCAAACTGCTGTTTGTCGTCCGCGACGAGCGGATTCTTGTCCTTCTCGAGTTCGGCCAGGCCGGTGTAGTAACGGTCGATGCGGATCCAGTGCATTTCGCGGCCCTTGCCGACCTGTTCCTTGCCGACGATGGGAATGTTGTTCTCGCTCTGGCAGGCGACCATGCAGGCCGAGCAGCCGACGCAGGAGTTCAAATCCACCGACATGCCCCACTGATGGGTCTGGCTCTTCAACGCCGGATTCGATTCGTAGGGATGCTTGTAAATGTTGTGCGGCGTGCCGTCGGGATTTTTCGGAATGAAGGCGTCGTTGGCCGCAGCATCCATGTCCATGTTCTTCGCGAACTTCGGATGCGCGTTGAACTGCGCGAGGTTCGCCTCGCGGATGATCGGACGGCCTTCCATCGACCAGTGGTCCTGCGTGCAGGAAAACGGGTGGGTCGCGCCGGTCACGGAAACTTTCGCGCCGCTGGCGAAGTGCATCGCCGTCGAGGTGCGGAGCGGATAGGCGTTGAAGCCGACCGAGCCGCCCTTGAAATTTCCAATGCGCCCGCTCAGCTCACGGCCGTAACCAAGCGGCAGCGCCAGCGTGTAGTCCGCCAGACCGGGCTGAACCCAGACCGGGGCTTCGATGCTGCGCCCGCCGACATCGATTTTGATCGTCTGATTGTTCTTCAGGACGAGTTCCCCGGCGGTCTTGCGGCTGATGAGCACGGCGTTGTCCCACGTCATCTTGGTGATGGGATCGGGCAGTTCCTGAAGCCAGCCGTTGTTGTGGTAACGACCGTCATCCACGCTGTAGTCCCGGGTGAAAACCACTTCGAGCTTGTCCTTGCCCGGTGCTTCGGTCGTGGTCGCGGCGGACAAGGCCTGGGAAATCGAGGCGACATTGGCTGTCACCTCGACCGGCTTCGCCGCGCTGCCGGCGAGAAAACCGTCGTGCAAAAATTTCTTCCACTTCTCCTCAAAAAGATCGGGGCCGGCAATGGTCTTGAACGTCTCGCGTGAGATGTCGTGCGGCTTGGTCGCGACGAGTCCGCCAATGCGGGCTAGCACTTCGATCTCGGTCAGTCCGCCGAAGAGCGGTTCGATGAGCGGCTGCACTGGGACGAGCGTACCGTCGCTGGTACGGGCGTCGCCCCAGGATTCGAGATAATGCGCGGCGGGCAGATGCCAGTCGCACGCGGCGAAAGTTTCGTCCTCGTAGTAGGCGAGACGCACCACCGTCTTCGCTTTGCGCTGGGATTTTGCCCAATCGAGATCAACGGGAGCGTTGTAAACCGGGTTGCCCCCGAGCACCACCAGCGTGTCCACCTGGCCGCCGTTCAGCAGTTCGGCGAGCTGCGCAAGAGATCCTTCGGAGGAGGCGGCCTCCTGAAACTCCACCGTCTTGCCGTTGTTCTGCAACGCGCCGTTGAGCGCGTTGGCGAGGAGGTGAACCGCCAGCGGTTGGCGATAACCGGCCAGCACGAGCGACGCGCCGGGGTTGGCCTGCAAATCTTTCGCACACTCCGCAATCCACTCCGGTTTCACACCGTCGGGCAGCGGGAATTTTGCGGCCACACCCGCAAGCAAGGGGGAAATTTTCGCCGCAATCGCCGCCGCGATGGCGATGACCTGGCTCGTGGCCACGCGCAAACGATGATCGGCGTTCATGCCGGTCTGGGTCATCAAAGCCTCGACCACATAGAGCCGGTTCATCGTGTCGCCGGGCTTGGAAATTTTCCGGCCCTTGGCAAAACCGCGGATCATCCGGTGGCTGTCTTCTTCGCCGCCGATGAAATCGCAGTCGAGCGAGAGAATGACCTTGGCCGCGTCCGGCTTGAAATAGGGCGCGACCGGTTTGCCCGCCGCGAGGGTCGCGGCTTCGCGCTGCACGTCAAAATCCACCGGCTCGTAAATGAACCACCGGGCCTTGGGAAATTTTTGTTTGATGAGTCCCTGCACGCGGGCGCGGGACGGGGACGGGCTGCGTTCCATCAGGAAGCAAAGGCCGTCGCCCTGGTTCGCGGAAAATTGTTTGGCGACGCCGGAGAGAAAATCAAACGCGGCTTCGCGGCTGGCGTTGGTGCCCTTCTGCGTGAACCGCTGCGCGCGGTCGGCGTCGTAGAGGCTCAGAACCGAGGCCTGCGCGAAGGTGTCGGTGCCGCCGTTGCTGTCGGGATGCGTGGCGTTGCCCTCGATCTTGGTCGGGCGTCCGTCATCGGATTTGACGAGCAGCGGCACGGCCAGGCCGCGCACCGGCATGGACGTGGCGAAATATTGCGGAACGCCGTGGACGTAGCCTTCCGGCTGCTTCGCGAACGGATAAATTTTTTCCTCGGGCCGGCGGCAGCCCGCCCCGAGAATCCCCAGGCCGGCCAGCGCGAAGGAGGCTGACATGATTTTGACAAAGTGGCGGCGGGTGGTCTCGTCCTTCAGTTCGCTGGCCCCGGCGGGAAACTCGCGCGACGCCCAGTCCTGAAACTCCGGCGTGTCGGACAACTGCTCCAGACTGCGAAAATATTTCACGCCGTTATCCGGCTCGGGGCATGGTGGAGGAATGGTTTTCATCGGTGGCAGGCGGAGCAGTTCTGGGAGGATTGCACCTTCCAGTCGTGCTTAAATTTTTCTCCGTTTTGCTTTTGCGTCTTCGGGTCCACCTGCCAGCCGAGGTCGGTGATCTTGTCCGGCGGACGGAGGTGGTTTTCCGGATGACGATGGCAGTCAAGACAGAAGGTCATGGAGAGCGGCTGGACCTGGCGGACCTCGTCCATCTTGTCGATCCGCCCGTGACACTCGACGCAACTGACGCCGCGGTTCACGTGGACGGAGTGGTTAAAATAAACGTAGTCTGGCACCTTGTGAATCTGCACCCACGGAATCGGCTTGCCCGTGGCCGCGCTCTCGCGCACCAGCGCCAGCTTCGGATCATCCTTGAGCACCTGGTTATGGCAGTTCATGCAGGTGCTGGCGGTGGGGATGTTGGAATACCAGGATTTCTCGACCGCGCTGTGGCAGTAGCGGCAGTCCATGCCGAGCTGGCCGGCGTGAATCGCGTGCGAAAAGGCGACCGGCTGGACCGGCTGATAGCCCACGTTCGAATACTTCGGCGTGAGATAATACCAGGAGCCGGCGGTGGCGGCGGTGCCAACCAAGACGGCTCCGACCGCGATTTTCAGCGGGAGCCAGTTGGTCCATTTGGGAAATATGTCTGACATTAAATGAATGAGCGATTGGACCCGCCGTCGGCCCCTGGAAACGGAGCCAACCCAGCCGGACCAACCGCGATGTTCACCATCAATTTGCCGAAACCGAAACGATCAAAAAATTAACCGCACTGCTCACACCAAAAAATGTTTAACCCACCGCAAAAATCGCTGCAAGCAAAGTTTGTGAAATTTTTCACGATTTCGCCGGAGTTAATCAAGGGGATTAGCAGGGATGCTCTGACGGCGGAAGACCAACGCGCCGGGGAACGGGTGCATCCGGTCGTCATGGAGGCGTCGGAATGGATGCCGCGTCCGGTTTCGCGCCGGGTAGACCGAAGATTTCCCCGAGCCGGCGCTCCGGCTCTTTCTGGCTGAGACAGTGGCCGCAGATCGACTCTCGCACCGCCGGGTTCGCCGCCCAGCGCTCGGACTGCGCCACCACTTCCTCCTCCGCCACCGCCCGCTCGCGCTCCAGCCGCGCCTGCTCGATCTTCAACCGCGCCGCGCTGTGATCGCCACGCCGGAGCGCCACCACGTCGCTGCACAACTCGCGCAGCCGCGCCCACTCCATCTCACCATCAGCAGCGGCGGATATTCGGGGAATTAAGTGGGTAGAAGCCGAAAAAACCTCTTTTAATAAGAAAAACGTGAAGATTGGATGGCATTGGTTAGGTGACTACCGGGTGGATCGGGTTCGGCCCGGAATGTGTCAAAGGCCGCCCTAGCGAGCATTTGGCCTCGTTGTGGCAGGGCTTTGTTGCTCGGCGGATCACGCGCGGTTCATTGGAACGAGGTGTTGGCGGGTGCTCTACACCCCAAAACATACCCACTAAAATCCGCGAAGAACCCAAAAAACGGAACCGCCTAATTACATCGTGAGCTTGCTTCGAATTAACGAGCTGAGAATTGGCTGAACAGTGGCTAATCTGCGACTGTGATCGCCGGAGAACTGGGCCTCAAGGCCAAGCGGCTTTATACTTGAAAATAAACCTTAGCCCGCTGCGGCGTGGACTACTGCTTGATCACTCGGTAAAAGCGATGCGTTTTGTTTGTTGCTTGTGGATCGATCTGAGTGAGGTCGGTGGATCCGACAGCCTTCGTCTCTAGCGGAGTCCATAGTTTGAGGTCGGTCGAGTATTCGATCGTGTGTGTCACAGTCGCCCCGTCTTGGACTTTCAGAACAAACTCGCTGCGTGCGCGTTCGTATTTGAGCGTAATGATTGGAGCCAGATTGACCGTCAGGTCGAGTGACTGGTTTCCCGTGCCGGTGAGATTACTTGCGGAGATTGTGATGGTGTTGGTGCTTGCTGTTGTGGGAGTGCCTGAGATAACTCCAGTAGCGGTGTTGAGGAGTAGGCTTGCAGGCAACCCCGTGGCGTTAAAGCTTGCGGGTGTGTTGTTTACTGTGATGGTGTAGCTGAAGAGTTGACCCACGGTGGCGGTAGCGATGGCGGCACTGGTGATGACAGGGGTTGGGGTCGGAATGAACGTGGCGGTCGGGCGACCAACGAATGATAAACTCCAACCTGTTTTACCTTGGATGTAATAGATAGTGGATGGAGCATTATAGAAAGACTGGCTTCCGACGCCGGGTGCATTTCCCATGAAGTAAACGCTCGTCAGACCAGTGCAATATTGGAACGCACCTTGGCCGATGGAGGTGAGGCTGCTGGCGAGGGTCACGCTCGTCAGTCCACTGCAACTATAGAACGCATACTGGCCGATGGACGTCACGCTGTTGGGGATAGTAACGCTGGTCAATCCACTGCACCAATGGAGCGCAAAGTTGCCGATGGAAGTGACGCTGTTCGGGATGGTGTAAGCACCTATTTTTCCTCCGGGGAAAACGATGAGTGATGTCTGCGCTTTGTTGAAAAGAATACCGTCGTTGCTGCTATAGGCGGAGTTAGCAATATCCACTGTGATGTCCTGTAATCCACTGCACGCAGAGAACGCACCTTGACCGATGGAGGTGATGCTACTGGGGAGGGTCACGCTCGTCAGTCCACTGCACCCTTGGAACGCCACGTCGCCGATGGAAGTGATACTGCTGGGGAGGGTCACACTCGTCAGTCCACTGCAATTACCGAACGCACTTTTGCCGATGGAGGTGATGCTGCTGGGGAGGGTCACGCTCGTCAGTCCACTGCACTTATAGAACGCCACGTCGCCGATGGAGGTGATGCTGCTGGGGAGGGTCACGCTCGTCAGACCAAAGCAATTACCGAACGCCGCGTAGCCGATGGAGGTGACCGGGAGGTTATTGATACTGTTTGGGATGACCAAGGAGCCGGAGGCTTGTGGGTTGGAGCCTGTGATGGTGATGCTGTTTCCATTGGTGATGTATGATAACTCTGCATATAGGGAGGTAGAAGAGAAGAGAAGGAGAAAGAGCAGGCAAGCTGTGGAGTTTCGGGGAATGGGAAAGAGAAAGGAAAAGATTGTTTTCATATCATTCCACAACCGTAGGATGGGGGGGGGTGGTGTCAAGTTTTTGAAATAAATATTGAATTTTCTTTAGGGAGACGCTGAATAAAGCCAAGTTTTCAAATTTCAGTTTGTGCTGATGAAAGAGGATCCTCCAGCGGCGGAGATTTTGTCCGGCGGCTTGGGTTCGCTGGGCCGATGCTGGTTTGGTGGCGGGGTTGAGCCGCCTTTTTCACCTCTTCAAGAGGTTTGCTTCCTGGTTCTTCAGGCTTTTTTCTCACGCAGTGGCGGTTCGTCCTCCAATGGCCAAGTTGACCAGTCCAAAGAGTGTGTCGAGTTGATGCCCGTTCTTGGCCAGTCCTCGATCGCGCACTTTCCGATGCCGGAAAATATTCTTGAGGATGTGGAAGGGGTGTTCCACATCCGCCCGCACCAAGGCTTTGGCTTTCTCGACGGCCTGGAGAGTCTCCTTCTCTGCTCCTTCGACCATGGTTTTGATCGGTCCGCGTTTGCGCGCGATCTGCCAGTCGATCTTCCGCTCCAGCGCCACGATCTCCGCGCGCTTCTCCACGCCGAGGTAGCCCGCGTCGCCGTGGACTTGCGTCTCCTCTCCGTGCAGCAGTTCCGCCGTTTTCGTAATGTCCGACACGTTGGCCGCAGTGAAGCCGACGGTGTGCACCAGGGTGCTGTCCCGATCCGCGCCAATGTGCGCTTTCATCCCGAAATACCATGGCTGGCCCTTGCGGGTCTGGTGCATTTCCGGGTCGCGCTGCTTTTCCCGGTTCTTGGTGGAGGGCGGGGCGGCGATCAGCGGGGCGTCCACCAAGGTGCCTTCGCGCATCATCAGGCCGCGCGCGGTCAGGTCGGCGTTGCAGGCGGTGAGGAGACCCTTGCACAGGTCGTGGGTTTCGAGCAGGCGTCGGAATTTCAGGAGCGTGGTGGCGTCGGGCACGCCCTCCGCGGCCAACTCGATGCGCGCAAACCCGCGCAGGGCCTGACTGTCGTAGAGGCCGTCTTCGAGAGCTTCGTCGGCCAGGCCACCATTGCTGGAGGAAATACATCCGCAACATCCGCTCCAGTCCGATGGGCGGGCGACCGCGTTCGCCCTTCGGATAGAACGGTTTGATGACCGCCAGCAGGCGCGACCGCCGCCGAACTACCCACGTTTTGAATTTGCCCTCCACCGGGCAGGCCGATACTTTCGCCGCCAGCATTACATCAAAAATTATGTCGCAAGAACCTCTACAATCCCCCGCCATCCTGGAATCGCCCGGTTCCATCGCTCCCACCACCCCGGACGGCGATGTCGCCGCGATCAACGAGATGCGCGATCTCTATCAGAGGATGCGCACCGAGATCGCCAAGGTCATCATCGGCCAGGACGACGTGATCGAGAAACTGCTCATCTGCATCCTCTCGCGCGGCCACGGCCTGCTCATGGGCGTGCCCGGACTGGCCAAGACGTTGATGGTGCAGTCGCTCGCCAACGTGATGTCGCTTCAGTTCAGCCGCATTCAGTTCACGCCCGACCTCATGCCCTCGGACATCACCGGCACGGATATTTTGCAGGAGACAGACCAGCCGGGCCGGCGCGCGTTCGAGTTCGTGAAGGGGCCGATCTTCGCCAACATCGTGCTCGCGGATGAAATCAACCGCACGCCGCCCAAGACACAGTCCGCGCTGCTGGAGGCGATGCAGGAGCATCGGGTCACGGCCGGCGGAAAGATGTTCACGCTGCCGAGTCCGTTCTTCGTGCTGGCGACGCAGAACCCCATCGAGCAGGAGGGAACTTACGCGCTGCCCGAGGCACAACTGGACCGTTTCATGTTCCTGATCCAGGTGAATTATCCGAGCCTCGTCGAAGAGCGGCGCATCGCGCGCGAGACGACCGGCGCGGCCGCGCCGGCACCCACCAAGCTGATCAGCGGCGAAACGGTGCTGGCCTATCAGGAGCTCGTGCGCCGCGTGCCGGTGCCGGATCACATTTACGACACGGTGGTGGATCTGGTGCGGTTGACGCGGCCCGGTTCAGAAGGCGCGCCGGAGTGGATCAACAAGTGGGTGACGTGGGGTGCCGGCCCGCGCGCGGTGCAGTACATGATCCGCGGCGCCAAGGCCCGCGCGGTTTTGAACGGCAGCTACCTGGTGCGGATGGAGGACGTGGAGGCGGTGGCGCAGCCGGTCCTGTCGCATCGCATCCTCACGAATTTCCAGGCGCAGTCGGAGGGCATCACCAGCGGCGAGATCATCAACCGATTGCTTGAAACCATCCGCGGAGACGACCGGCGTGGATGAGTCGGCGGATAGAAAGTTTCTCGACCCGCAGGTGCTCGCGCGCCTGATGCGGCAGTTTCTGCACGCGCGAATGCCGATGATCGGCAACGTCTCCGGCCACCACAAAAGCCCGCATCGCGGCTCCAGCGTGGAGTTTGCCGAGTACCGCAAATACGTTCCGGGCGACGACATTCGCCGCCTCGACTGGCGCGTCTATGGGCGCACGGACCGTTTCTACATGCGCGAATTCGAGGCGGACACCAACCTGCGCTGTTACCTCGTGATGGATTGCAGCGCGTCAATGGGCTTCACCGCCGAACACGGCAGCAAGCTCGAACTTGCGCGCCGCATGGTCGCCACCCTCGCCTATCTGCTCGTGCAGCAGGGCGACGCCGTGGGCCTCCAATGTTTCGGTGAGAAGGCCGTGCATGACGTGCCTCCCCGCCGCAACCCCGCGCATCTGCGCTACATCTTCGACACGCTGGGGAAAGTGAAGCCGCACGGCGAGACCGCGCTCATCCCGACGCTGCACAATTTCGCCGAGACCATCAAACAGCGCGCGCTCGTCCTTATCTTCTCGGATTTTTTCTGCGACGTGGAGGCGTTGCTGGACTGTTTTCAGCACCTGCGTTTTCGCAAGCACGACCTCGCGGTGTTTCATCTGCTCGACCGGCGCGAGCTGGAGTTCAAGTTCGACCGCCCGGTGCGTTTCGTCGATATGGAAACCGACGGCAGCCTGCTCGCGGAACCGGCGGTGATGCGTTCGCATTACCTCAATCATCTCAAGGAATATCTCGAACGCCTGCGCGAAGGCTGCAATCAATTCAACGCCGACTATCACCAAGTCGTGACCGATCAGGACTACGAGAAAATCCTCGCCGACTTCCTGGTCGAACGCGCGCGGCATCAGTGAATCGAAACCATTCATCAGGGCCATGCACTTGATTCCTCTTCATGCGAACCCGGACACGCTAAAGCGTGAACTCCAACGGAACCGGCCCGCACGCGGCGTTGGAGTTCAACTTTTAGGCTGTCCGTCGGGCCAGGCGAAATCAGTTCCCCGCTACTTCAGTGGAATAGCTGGGGCAGCGACTGCCGACAGAATCACATCCGCCCTCACCCCAGCCCTCTCCCCCGGGGTGAGGGCGAGCCTTTCTCCAAGTCACTCTCCCTTCCACCACCAGCCATTCCACCGGAAATAGAGAAGAACTGCGGAATCAGATTCACAGCCCTAAAACTTTTTTCATCATGCCGCCGCCTGACAATTCCTCCGCGCTCAAACTCAACCCCGTCCTCGCCACGCTGCCGGTTTACCAGCCAGGCCGGCCCATCGAGGAAGTCGCGCGCGAACTCGGCCTGCCCGCCGCCGACATCATCAAGCTGGCCTCGAATGAAAATCCCTTCGGCCCCTCCCCGCTCGCGCTGGCCGCGATGGAGAAGGCGCTCCGGCAGACCAATCTTTATCCAGACGGCAACGCCTTCTATTTGAAAGGCGCGCTCGCCCAAAAACTCGGCGTCGAAACGGCGAACCTCGTCGTCGGCAACGGCTCCAATGAGATCATCGAATTCGCCGCCCGCGCGCTGCTTACCCCCGGCGACGACGTGGTGATGTCGCAGTTCTGTTTCGCGGTCTATCCCATTGTCACGAAAATGGCCGGCGCGAATCCCGTGGTCGTGCTTGCAAAAGATTATGGTCACGACCTGCCTGCGATGCTCCGCGCCGTGACCCAAAAAACAAAAATTATTTTCGTGGCCAATCCGAACAACCCCACCGGCACGCTCGTCCCGCGCGCCAAACTGCTGCAGTTCGTCGAGCAGGTGCCGTCGAATGTTCTGCTGATCATGGACGAGGCCTACATCGAGTTCCTCGAAGACGCGCCGGATCTGCTGCCGTTGATTCGAAGCGGAAAGAAGAACCTGCTCTTGATGCGGACCTTCTCGAAAATTTACGGGCTTGCCGGATTGCGCGTCGGCTACGGCATCGGCCCGGCGGACCTGATTGCCGGTCTGGAAAAAATCCGGCAGCCGTTCAATCTGAATTTGATCGCCCAGGCCGCCGCCCTTGCTGCGCTGGAGGACGCGGAACATTTGCAGCGCACGCGCGCCAACAATCTGGCCGGGCTGAAATTTTATGAGGACGCTTTCCGCGCGCTGCAACTGGAGTTTGTGCCGTCGTCCGCGAATTTCATTCTCGTGTGCGTCGGCGAAGGCCAGCAGGTCTGGAGCGGGATGCAGCAGCTTGGCGTCATCACGCGCCCGATGGCCGGCTATCAATTGCCGAAATGGATTCGCATCTCCATCGGCACGCCCGCCGAAAATTCCCGCTGCCTCGCCGCGTTGAAAAAAGTGCTGGGCCGGTGAGCATCGCCGGAATTCTTGGCTAACCGCACGCGGAGTGCATCAGCGGGTGAACTGGAATCGGAACGCCGCAATCCTTGCGGCCAGAGAGTTCCCGCACGCGCCGCAAAGATTGAGGCGTTCCGCTCGCCAAGGGTTCGGGTGATCCCCGGCAAATTAGCAGTTGAATCTCGGCTGGAACTGCCTACTTATTTCGCGTTGATTAAATGTGTGTGTGTGATTAAAAACGAAACGTGAAACCGACTGACCTCCGCGGCATCCTGCAGTATATCCCGCGCTTCCGCGAAAAGACCTTCATTCTCAGCATCGACGGCGCGATCGTCACCGACGAAAATTTCGCCAACATCTTGCTCGATGTCGCCGTGCTCCGTTCGTTGAGCATCCGCGTAGTCATCGTTCACGGGGCGGCGGCGCAGATCAAGACGCTGGCCGAGCAGCAGAAAGTCAAGGCCTCCGATCTCGACGGCTCCGGCATCACCGACGCCGAGACGCTCAAGCTCGCGCTCACCGCCGCCAACCGCTTGACGCACGAAATTCTCGAAGGGCTTTCCGCGAACGATCTCCGCGCCGTCAGCACCAACGCTATCACCGCGCATCCGCTCGGCATCCTTCACGGTGTCGATCACCAGTTCACCGGCAAGGTCGAACGCGTCGATACGGAGATGCTCCAGGCGCTGCTCGTGCAGGGCGTCGTGCCGGTCATCCCGCCGCTGGGTTTCGACGGCGACGGGCGGACGTATCGGGTGAACTCCGATCACGTCGCCGTGGCCGTGGCCGAAGCGTTGAAAGCAACCAAGCTTATTTCCATCACGCCGCTCGACGGCCTCATTCATCAAGGCCAGATGATCCGCCAGATGCTGGCCAGCGACCTCGACAAGCTGCTCGCGCACAAAAACGAATTTGCGCCGGAGGTCTTTTCTCGCGCCAGCTACGCCGCCGCCGCCTGCCGCGCCGGGGTGCCGCGCGTTCACATCATCAACGGGCGCGTCGATGAGGGCCTGCTCGCCGAGGTTTTTTCCAACGAGGGCATTGGCACGCTCATTTACGCGAACGAATATCAGCAGGTCCGCCGCGCGTTGCGGAAGGACATCCGCAGCATTCTTCTCCTCACGAAAAATTCCGTGGCCACAGACGAACTGGTCAAGCGCACCCGCGCCGGCATCGAGAAGCAACTCGGTGATTACTACATTTTCGAGATCGATAAAAATCCGGTCGCGTGTGTCGCGCTGCATGTTTACACGGAGCAGAACAAGGGCGAGTTGGCCTGCCTCTACGTCAACGCTTCGCACGAAAACCAGGGCATCGGTCGGAAGCTGATCCAATTCGTCGAGAACAAGGCGCGCGAGCAGGGCTTGAGCGAACTGCTCACGCTCTCCACGCAGGCCTTCACCTACTTCCAGTCGAAGGGCGGGTTTGTCGAGGGAACCTCGGAGGATTTGCCGCCGGCCCGCCGAGAGAAATACGAGGCCAGCGGACGCAACTCCAAGGTGCTCGTTAAAAAATTGGCGAAGCCAGCGTAGCAGCCGAGGTCACGAGGCTCATTTTTCGGCTCCTCGTTGTTTTGGAGGAATGGCGCGCGGCACGGCCGCAAGGTGCCGCCTACCCGCCGAGATACGCGCTCTTCACCTGCGGATTTTTCTTCAGCGCCGCCGAATCGTCCTGGAGAAGAATTTGCCCCGTCTCCAGCACGTAGCCGCGCTGCGAGATTTCCAGCGCGCGGTTCGCGTTCTGCTCGACCAGCAAAATCGTGATGCCCTGCTGGCGGTTGATCTCGACGATCTTCTCGAAAATAGTCTTCACCAGCAGCGGCGCGATGCCGAGCGACGGCTCGTCGAGCATGAGAAATTTCGGCCTGCTCATCAGCGCGCGGCCGATGGCGAGCATCTGCTGTTCGCCCCCGCTCAACGTGCCGGCCACCTGCTGCACGCGCTCCTGGAGGCGCGGAAAAATGCCGAAGACATAATCCATTTCGCGCGCGATGACGGCCTGGTCTGTTTGCAGATAGGCGCCCATCTTCAAATTTTCCAGCACGGTCAGGTTCGCGAAGATCATGCGGCCTTCGGGGACGTGCGAGAGGCCGCGCTTCACGATCTCGTGCGCCGGCAGGCCGGCGATGGACCGACCCTCGTAAACGATGCTGCCGCTCTGCGCCTTCACCAGCCCGGAGATGGCGCGGAGCGTGGTGGATTTTCCCGCGCCGTTCGCGCCGATGAGCGTGACGATCTCGCCCTTTTGCACGGACAAGGAAATTCCGTGCAGCGCGTTGATCGCGCCGTAGCTGACTTTGAGATCTTTGATTTCGAGCATGGCTCAGATCACGGCGGGCGCCTCCTCACCGAGGTAGGCTTCGATGACTTTTGGGTCGCGCCTGATCTGCGTCGGCGGGCCCTCGGCGATTTTGATTCCGTAATCGAGCACAGCGACGCGCTCGCAAATGCCCATGACCACCGGCATGTCGTGCTCGACGAGCAGCACGGCGATCTGGAAACGGTCGCGGATTTCGCGGATGAGTCCGGCCAGTTGCTCCTTCTCGGTCGGGTTCATGCCGGCGGCGGGTTCGTCGAGCAGGAGCAGCTTCGGCTTGGTGGCGAGGGCGCGGACAATTTCGAGACGGCGCTGGTCGCCATAGGGCAGCGACCGGGCGGGTTCGTGGCGGAAACGGCCGAGGTTGAAAATGTCCAGCAGTTCCATGACCTGCCGGTCCACGCCCGCCTCGCTTTCGCAAAAATGTTTTCCGCGCCAGAGGGCGTTGACGATGCCGTGGGGCCGGTGCAACTGCACGGCGGCGCGGACGTTGTCTAACACGTTCAGGCTCGCGAAGAGGCGGATGTTCTGAAACGTCCGCGCGATGCCGAGCCGGGCGAGTTGGTGCGGCTTCAATCCACCGGTCGCGTTCGTGCCAAATTGAATCGCGCCGCTGGTCGGCTGATAGACGCCGGTGATCAGATTGAAGGCCGTGGTCTTGCCTGCGCCGTTCGGGCCGATGAGGCCGACGAGTTCACCCGCTCCGATCTGGAGATTCAACTCCGAGACGGCGGTGAGTCCGCCGAAGCGGATGGTCACGCGGTCGAGGTGAAGCAGCGGCGCGCTCAAGCCTTCCCTCTCCTCGCTTTGCCAAACGTGAACAACCCCTGCGGCCGCGCCATCATCAGGCCGATGATGAGCAGCGCATAGATGATCAGGCGGAAGTCGGTCAGTTGAATCGGCACATTGCCAAGGGTGAAACTCGGCAGCATTCGCAACCATTCTGGCAGGAGCGTGAGCAGCACCGCCGCAATTATTACTCCGACCGTCCGGCCCATCCCACCGAGAATCACCATCACCACGATGTCGATGGACTTCATGAAGTCGAAGCCCGAGGGCGAAAGAAACTGCTTGTGATGCGCGTAGAGTCCGCCCGCCACGCCGGCAAAGAACGCGCCGATGACGAACGCGGTCACCTTGTAGCGCGTCGGGTTGATGCCCATCGCGCTCGCCGCCACCTCGTCGTCATGCACGGCGATGAAGCCGCGGCCGTAGGTGGAATTCACCAGGCAGCCGACGACGAACACCGTTACTGCGGCCAGCGCCCAGGCCCAACCGAAGTTGGTGAGCGTGGCGATGCCCTTCATCCCGCTCGCGCCGCCCATGTTTTCCAGCGCCTTCTCCAGGCCGCCGCCAAAATGTTTCGCCAGCGTGTCGGTGGTTTGCAGGATCACGCGGATGATCTCGCCAAATCCCAGCGTGACGATGGCGAGATAATCGCCGCGCAGGCGCAGCGAAGGAATGCCGACCGCCAGTCCCGTCCCCGCCGCCATCAAACCGCCGACCACGAGCGCGAAGGCGAAGATGATGCCCGCGACGACGGGCGACGCCTGAGTCGCCCCGAACGCCCACGTCATTGAGGCCGCCGTGTAGGCACCTACCGCCATGAAGCCGGCGTGGCCGAGACTGAACTGGCCGGTGTGGCCGTTGATGAGGTTGAGGCTGACCGCGAGAATGATGTTGATGCCAATGTCAATGGCGATGCCGAGGTAGTAGCGGTTGAAGTGGGCGGAGAAGTACGACACGACCGCCGCCACCAGGATGGCCGCGAGCAGAAATCGTTTTGCGCCGGGCGTGGTCATACCTTTTCCACCTGCGATTTGCCGAGCAGACCGGCGGGCTTGAAGAGCAAAATCAAAATGAGAATGGCGAAGGCGATACCATCGCGATAGGGCGAGATGGCGGGAATGCCGCCGGCCGCCGTTTCGACCAAGCCCAGCAGCACGCCGCCGAGCGCGGCGCCCGGCAGGCTGCCGATCCCGCCAAGCACGGCGGCGATGAAAGCCTTGAGGCCGGTCTGCACGCCCATAAGCGGATCAATGCTCGCGTAGCTCATTGCGTAAAGTATGCCGCCCGCGGCCGCCAGGGCTGAGCCGAGACCGAACGTGAACGAGATGATGAAGTTCACATTGATCCCCATCAGCGCCGCCGCCTTCTCATTGAATGACACCGCACGCATCGCCGTGCCGACTTTGGTTTTCTGGACGATGAAGGTGAGCGCGATGAGCAGCAGCAGCGTGGTGACGAAGACCAGAACCTGACTCGATCCCACGACGAAGCCACCAAGTTTCCAAAAGCCGTCGATTTTCCAACTACCGGCCGGAATCAAATCAGGAAAGCTGCGCGGGGCCGCGCCGAAGACGGCCTTGTGCTGACAGGTGTATTCGATGAACAGCGATACGCCGATGGCCGTGATGAGCACGATGAGTTTGGGTCGGTTCCGCAACGGGCGATACGCAAGGAACTCAAGGAGCATACCGATGCCCGCGCAAATGGCCATCGCTAGCACGAGCACCAGGGCTGCGCCCAGATAGGATTGCGCCGAGAGGAACCGATTCACCATCGGTGCGAGAAAATATCCAGCGAACGCCCCGAGCATGAAGACATCGCCGTGGGCGAAATTGATGAAGCGCAGGACGCCATAGACCATCGTGTAGCCCAGCGCGATGAGCGCGTAGATGGCACCGAGCGCCAGACCGTTGACGAGTTGTTGAGGTAGTTGTTGAAGAAATTCTGCCACAGCGTCAATCCGGGATGGCTGCGAAGGGTGAAAACAAAGAGCGCAACATGTACACGCCATCACTCGCGGCCATGCAACCCCCACTCAATATCCGCCTTCAAATGCTTCTCCAAGACCTCTGGCGCGCGCAGCCGGAGATAGCGACGGAGCGCTTCAACGAGGGCGTCCTGGGGCGAATCTTCCCAGCCCGTCTCGACCAGGCGCTTCAACGCCGCTTCGAAATCGTCGGGGCATTCAAAGGTCATCGTCTTCATAGCATCATCATAGTGCCTTGGGCCGCGCAGACAAGGCGGCAGCCGGTTCACGGCGCGACGGTTTCCAGGTAGGCGAACTTGCCGCCCTTCACCTGGAGGATCACCGCTGACTTCGTGGCGTCCCGCTGGGGATTGATGGTGATGCGACCCGTCACGGCGTCAAAGTCCTTCGTCGCGGCCAGCGCGTCGCGCACTTTCTGCCCATCGGTGCTGCCGGCGCGCTTCATCGCGGCCACGAGCACGATGGCCGAGTCGTAACCGCACGCGGCCAGCGCGTCCGGCGTTTTTCCTTTCCAGCGTTTCTGGTAGTTCACCAAAAATTTCTTCGCCCGCTCCGAGCCGACATCGGGATGGAAGTGCGTGGAGAAGTACTGGCCCTCGACCGCGCCCTTGCCAAGCTCGGTCAGTTTCTCGGATTCCCAGCCGTCGCCGCCGAGGAAGGGAATGTTCAATCCCAGTTGCTTCGCCTGAATGCAAATGAGGGCTGCCTCCGTGTAATAACCCGGCACGAAGACCGCGTCGGCATTGGCCGCCTTGATCGTCGTGAGCTGCGCCTTGAAGTCCTTGTCGCCGCCGTTGAAGTCGAGTTCGGAAACAATCTGCCCGCCGTTCTTGACGATCTGCTCCTTGAAGAATTTTGCGAGGCCCTTGCTGTAATCGCTCTTCACATCCGTGAACACGGCGACCTTCTTCGCCTTCAAGGTGTGCATGGCGAAATTCGCCATGACGGTGCCTTGAAACGGATCAATGAAGCAAACGCGAAAGATGAAGTCGCCCGTCTCCGTGACTTTCGGGTTGGTCGAGGACGGCGAGACCATAGGGATTTTGTTCTGCTGGCAGATCGGGGCGGCTTCGAGGGAACGGCTGGAGGCGACCTCGCCGAGCATCGCCACCACGCCGTCGCGGGCGATGAGCTTGTTCACCACCGTGGCCGGCTCGCCGGGCTTGGACTGCGTGTCCTCGGTGAGGAGTTCGAGCTGTTTGCCGAGCACGCCGCCCGCCGCGTTAATTTCCTCGATGGCCATGAGCGTGCCCTCATGCGACGAAATGCCGAAGGTGGCCTCCTTGCCGGTGAGTGATGCGAACTCGCCGACCTTGATGGTGCCGCCGCCGGCCGGCTCGGCCGGTGGTTTGCAGCCGGTGATGGCGAGCGCGAACGAGAGCAGGACGAGGCTGAGAAGATGCGTTGATTTCATAATTCTGTTCTGTTCGGACAGGCTAGGAAATCAGCGGCGGCATTTCAACCTTCAAAGCCGGGAATCCTGTTGAGCGGATTCTCTCCCGCAGATAACCTGCCTGCACGCGCCCGAAGAAACGTCGGCGCAAAAAACTCTCAATTTAAACATTTATGAAAATCACTGCTCCTGATCTCACCCAACGTCCGCCCCGCAGCCCGCGCGTGCGGCTCGGCGGTTACGCCATCCTGCCCCGC